>CAIYFF010000353.1 GCA_903925435.1 uncultured Planctomycetota bacterium
CTCCGCCGGATTTCTACCATCACGGCGCCGCCCACCTCCAACGCGATCGCCTCTCCCACGCTCTCCGCGTCTATCGGCTCGACATCCCTCCGGCGCTCTTCGGCGACGAGACGGTCTACGTGAAGCTGCTCGACAAAAAGACGTGGAAGCGAGCGAAGGCCGCGTTGGAGCGCATGCAGTCGATCGAGGCTCCGCTGCGATTTGCGCTGCCCAGCGCGCTCTTGCCAGACCTCTGCGCCTACGTCGCGAACGGCGTGTCGGGCGTAGCGCTCCACGACACGCTCGCCGCAGGACAGTCGCCGTCATGGCGACTCGTCGATCGCGCGGTGCGGGCGCTCGCGTGCGCGGCGTGCCCCGATGACTTGCCGCGGCACGACTTCGCGAGCGCGCGCGACTCCGCAGTGAAGATGCTGACCAAGGCGCGCAACGTCGATCCGCGGTGTGCCGAGATCGCGCAGCGCGTGGCGAAACTCGCAGGACCGCGCCAATCGCATGATGGCTTCGTGCACGGAGACCTGCACGACAAGCAGCTCTTCCTCGACGGCTCGATCGCGTGGCTGATCGACCTCGAAGGCGCAGGCCGCGGCGACTCCAACTTCGATCTCGTCAACCTCGCCGAGCACCTGCGCCTTCGGGCACTGCAGCGCACGGGCAAGGACGACGGACTTTGCGACGCAATGCTGGATCGTTTTGCGATTGCACGTGAAGTCCGCATGGCATGGAGCGCATGCATCCGTGCGCGACTGTTCGGCGTGTATGCGATGCGTCCCCGACAAGCAGCTCTAGCCAACGTGTTATACTTGGACGCCAGCAGGGCTCTTTCGCATTGATCATGTATCGCAACGGTGCACTACTTTGCTTTGCGCTCGCGGGATGCATCAGCGCCCCTGGCGGCAATCAAGCCAAGCTCAAGGTGGGCACTTGGGTTGAAGCCAAGGGCCGCATGGTCAATGGCAAGCCGATCGTCGACGAGATCGACGAATTGGAGCGCACGGAGAGCGACAAGCCGGAGAAGGTCGAGATCACCGCTTCCGCCAAGCCCATCTCCGCGACGCAACTGCAAGTTGTGGGCATCACGCTGCAGACTGACGCCGAGACCGAATACGAAGACGACAAGAAGAACCCAGTGGATCCCTACATGCCGAAGGACGGCGAGTGGATCCGCACCAAGCTCCGCAGCAAAGACGGCACGTTCAAGCTGCGCACGCTTCGCAAGTCCGAGACGCGCGACCAGTTCAAGGTCGAAGGCGAGCTCGGAGAGATTGACTCCGCGGACTCCGAGATCGTCGTCGGCGGCATTCGCATGCCGTTCACCCCGGGCGCCAGCATCGGCACGCTCGGGGACCGCGCGTCGGACGATCCGCTCGCGTTGTTCAAGGCAGACGACCAGAAGGGCGTGCCGTTCACGATCCAGGTGAGTGAGAGCCTGTTCCTCGGCGGCAGCGGCTCGTTCGACTACACGCAGAAGGACGAGTACGACCTCGACAAGAGCAACGAACGCGACCAGCATCAACGGTCGGAGTCGTTGAACATCGACTTCCTCTGGTTGTTCCCGGACAAGTCCTCCTACGCGATCTTCGAAGCAGGCGGCAACCGCAACGACACCTACAACGACAACCCGACGCGCAAGGACACGACCAGCGAAGGCGCGCAGGTCACGCGCGCCGCGGTGTCGCTGGCGGTCGCCGAGAAACTCCAACTTCTGGTCGGTCGCACCGACTTCGAAGACGAACGCGAATGGCTGTTCGACCGCACGATGGACGGCTTCCGTGCCATCTACAACGACGGCCCGTGGCGCTTCGACTTGGGCGGCGCATATGGCCGCGACTTCCTCGCGCAGAGCAACTCGACCGAGAACACGCAGATCGGCGTGACCATGCTGCGCTACCGAGTGGACCCGGACTGGTGGATCGGCGCCTACTTGCTCGGCCGCAACGACACTGGCCAACTCGATCACGAGCCCGTGCTCTACGGCCTACGTTCGATCAACGAACCGAAGTATGGATTTGCTCACGCAGCCGAACTCGGCATGGCGAGCGGCCATAGCCGTTGGGCGATCAACAACAACAACACGACGAACGACGAGCAGGCAGACAACACGGAAGGCATCGACGGCTGGGCGTTTGACGTGACCGGCAAGTACACGCTCGAGAATGCCTGGCGCCCCTGCTTCGTGCTCGGCTACGCGTATGGCTCGGGCCAGAAGGACAGCTCGTCGACGATGGGCTACCGCCAGAGCGGCTACAACGACAACAACGGCAAGCTCGGCGGCGTGACCAGCATTCGCTACTACGGCGACGTCTTCCGGCCCGAGCTGTCGAACATCGCGATCTTCACTGCAGCGGCGTCGTTCCGGCCATTCGAGAACACCGCGTTGTCGGTGATC
>CAIYFF010000354.1 GCA_903925435.1 uncultured Planctomycetota bacterium
CGCGAGCGTGCGCGAAATCACCGTCGGTCGCGCAGCAAATCGGTCGACGTTGCGCGCCGTCGCTTCTTCGGCAACGTCGAGCCACGCGTAGGCGAGGCTCACATCCTGCGTCTCCGTCGCCTGCAGGAAGCGATGCAGCGGGGGCGCTTCTCTCGTGGTCGACGAGCACGCTGCAAGCCACAAGGACGCGACGACGGGGATGACGAATGCGAGCGCCGCAACCGCGCGACGGAAGTGCCGGGGACCCATGGACGGCGCACGATAGCGCGCGCGCTGCGTTGCGCACCTGCGCAGCGCAGCCAGGAAGAAGTCGTCACGCAGCAGGAGCTCGATGTCCGACGGGACGCGGAACCACGTCAACCGCGGACAAGGAACTCGTCCGACGTCATCAACACGCCGGCCATTCCTTGCGCAACACGCGCCTCGATGATCTCGGCATCGAGACCCTGCGCACGCAGCGCCGCGCGCTCTGCCTCTGCCCACGTGCCGAGCGCGTCATACTCGTCGCGCGTCGGCCGCCGCATCAGGCAACGCTCATAGAGCAAGCGGACGAACTGCATGTCGCCGTTTTCCTTCGTGGCTTGCCGGACGGACGCGGCGAGCGCATCGCGGCATTCGACGAACTGAGGATCGTTCCACAACGCCAAGAACTGCAACGGCGTGTTGGTCGCGATGCGGCGCACGACGCAGAACTCGCGGCTCGGCGCATCGAACGTGGTCATCGTCGGATGCGGGCTCGTGCGGCGCCAAAGCGTGTAGAGCGAGCGGCGATGGCGGTCATCGCCTTCGCTCGTGGCCCATCGTTCGCCGCTGTAGATCTGACCCCACACGCCATCGGGCTGCAGCGGCATCACGCTGGGCCCGCCCACCTTCGTCGACAGCAATCCCGAGACGAACAGCGCCTGGTCGCGCAGCATCTCGGCGGAGAGCCGCAGCCGCGGGCTTCGCGCACACCAACGGTTTTGCGGATCGCGTTCGCGCGCGCCATCTGCGGGCACGGGGCCTTGCCGATACGTCGCCGACAGCACGATCGAGGACAGCAGCTTCTTCCACGACCATCCGCCCTCGCGCAGTTCGCACGCGATCCAATCGAGCAGCTCGGGATGCGATGGCGCGTCGCCTTGGACGCCGAAGTCTTCGCTCGTCGCGACGAGGCCGCGGCCAAACAACTGCTCCCACGCACGGCTCGCAAACACGCGCGCGGTGCGTGGGTTGTCGTCGGACATCAACCACCGCGCGAACGTGAGCCGGTCCTGCGGCGCGCCAGATGGCAGCTGCGGCCAACACGCAGGAACGCCTCCGGCCACCACGTCGCCTTGCGTGAGGAAGCTGCCGCGCAAATGCACGCGCGTCGTGCGACGACGATCGCCTGGCAACTCTTGCAGCACAGGAACGGACGGGACCGGGATCGCGGCGAACTCGGCGCGCAGTGCGTCGCGGCGCGTGCGCAGCGCGAACGCATCGGGCGATGCCTGCAGAAACGCGCGCACGACCGCTTCGTCGCGGTCCGCGCCATCACGCATCACAGACGCCTCCGCGCCCTTGGCCATCGGCGTTGCGCGCAACTCGAAGGCGAACCCGCCGATGCCGCCGCCGTTGACGATCGCGAGCAGCAATCGATGCGAACCCTTGGCGAGGCGCGCTTCGACGAGGTCCTGCCCGAGCACCGCCGCGCGCGACGCCTTGTTGGCGTGAACGATCGTTCCGTCGATCCACGCGACGACCGCGTCGTCGCTGCCGAGCGCGAGCACGGCGTCGCAATCGGCTGCAACGGTGATCGTGCGCGACAACCAGAACGTCGACTGGGCTCCGCGCAACTCGTGCACCGCGCCGTCGACAAGGTCCGCGCGGTCGAGCCATCCATTCGCAATCAGGCCGGCGTCGTATGCAGGCGGCTCCGCGCCCGCGCGCAGCCGTTCGAACTCGGCATGGAAGTCCTTCGCCTCGAACGGACCTGCGAGCCGCCACGGCGACAGCGCGGGCGCAGCCGCAGCAAACGCAGCGATGCGCTGGCGCTGCGACTCGATCCATGCGGCGCGCGGCAGCGCTTCCAGCGCAGCGTCGACTTCGCTCAGCTCCGACTCGATGCGCGCGATGTGCGCGGCTTGCTCTGCCGTCGGCGCGCGCAGCGTCGGCGACTCGTCGGCGCGGTCGGCGTCCGCAGTCTGATCCAATAGCGCGTAGAGCTGAAAGTACTCGCGCTGCGAGATGGGGTCGTACTTGTGGTCGTGACACTGCGCACAACCGGCGGTCGCGCCCATCCACACCGACATCGTCGTGTTCACGCGATCGACCACCGCGGCAGAACGGAACTCTTCGTCGTCCGTGCCGCCTTCCGTGTTGGTCATCGTGTTGCGATGCATCGCCGTCGCGATGCGTTGCTCGATGCTCGCATCCGGCAACAGGTCGCCCGCGAGCTGTTCGATCGTGAAGCGATCGAGCGGCATGTCGGCGCAGAACGCATCGACCACGTAGTCGCGGTAGCGCCACATGTCGCGACGCAGCGCATCCTTCTCGTAGCCCTGCGAATCCGCGTATCGCACGAGATCGAGCCACCACTGCGCCCAGCGCTCGCCGAACGCGCGCGACGCGAGCATGCGTTGGACCTGGCGTTCGTATGCGTCGATCGAACGATCCGCCGCGAACTCCGCCGATTGCTGCGGCGTCGGCGGCAAGCCGCACAAATCGAGCGACGCGCGGCGCAGCCATTCGGAGCGCACGGCGCGCGGAGCTGGCTCGATCCCATTGCGACGCATCGTGTCGAGGACGAACACGTCGATCGGATCGCGCGCCCAATCCGAGTCCTGCAACTCCGGCACAGCAGGCCGCGCAATCGGACGATCCGCCCAGTGCGTCGCAGCCTTCTGCTGCGCAACCGCCACGGCCGCGCATGCCGATGCGATCCACGCCAACGCTCCGAGTCGCCACGTCGCGCAGTTCATGGCTTGATCAAGTCGATGCCGAACACGATCGGCACGCCGAAGTTGGCGCCGGTGAAGTCGCGCAGCACCGCGTAGTTGACGGCGATCACTTCGCCATCGGATCCAAACACCGGGCCACCCGATCCGCCCTGCGTCGTGGCCGCGTCGTAGACGATCATCTGCGCCAGCACGTTGCCGATCGTGCCCTCGGTGATCACTGGGCTGATGCGATCGGCCTTCGCGAGTTCGCCGATCACGTCCGCGTAATCAGCGCCAACTTCGCGCAAGCGCTCCACCACTTCGGTCTCCGCCTTCGCAAGCAACGCAGCGAGGCCCGTTGGGTAGCCGACGACGATCGCGCGCGCATCGGGCAACGCATCGAGCGGGCCTTGATGCAACGGCAGCACGGGCACGCCTTCGATCTGGTCCTTTGCGAGCACGAACACCGCGACATCGAGCGCGTCATCGCGACGTCGAATCGTCTGCGGGTCGACCGACACCGGCCGCTTGCCGGGGAACGTGATCGTGAGCCGTTCCCATGCAGGCTTCGCGCCGTTGCGGTTCCGCATCACGAGTTCGGGCATCACTTCCCACGGCGTGACGACGTGCCGATTGGTGATCACGTGGCCGCCATTGCTCGCCAAGAAGCCTGAGCCGGTCCACTCGGCGCGCAGCGGCTGGCCGCGCGCGTCGGTGATCGGCGTGCCATTCTCGCGCTCCAGGCGCACGATGCCGTGCACGAGGCCCACGCCGCGGCTCAGCTCCTTCTGCACGCGCTGCACCACGGTGTTCGCGCGCTGCAGTCGCTCGAGTTCCTGCTGCTGCGCTTCAAGTTCGGCGCGAACGCGCTGCAGCTCCGCAATCGTGATCTCGTCGGCGCGCGGCTTCCATTCGCGTGCGGGCGCGGCGCCGAGCCAACCAGCAAACCACGACAGTGGCAATGCGAGCGCGAGCAAGAGCAACGGAAAGCCCACCTTGAGCTGCAGCGTCGCCTGCGTCAGCAGATCGCGCGCAAAGCCATGCGCCGCGGCGCCGCGGCCGCTGTTCTTCTTCACGTCCTTGGCGTCGCGCAGCATCTTGCGCACCGGCTTGCACACCGCGCCTACGGACGCATACGCGCGAAAGCGCGCGCGCGGCCCGCCTTCGCCCCATTCGATGAGGTCGTCGTCGCGGAGCTCGATCGCTTCGACTTCGGCGCGGTTGACGAACACGCGGCCATCGATGCGGCGCAGCACGTACGCGCAATCCTCCTCGTGACGCTCGAGCACCGCGTGGTGCGGCGCCACGGCCTCGTGCTGGAGCCGCAACTCGGCGCCCGAGGACGAGCCGATGACGAGCGCGTCGTCGTCGTAGGTCACCGTGCGCCCGCGCAGCGGACCCGACAAGTGCAGCAATTGCGCGCGCATGGCGGCACCATAGGCGACGTGATGCCTGCCACAACCCGCACACACAAGGTCCTCGTCGAAGTGGTCGCCGACTCGGTCCATGGCGCGCTTGCCGCTGAGGCGGCGGGCGCGGACCGGATCGAACTCTGCTGCGCAGTCGGCGAAGGCGGTCTCTCGCCAAGCATCGGCCTGTTGCGCGCGACCAAAGCCGCGGTGCGCATCCCGGTCGTCGCAATGCTGCGCCCGCGGCGCGGGGACTTTCTCTATGCCGCCGACGAGTTTGCCGTGCTGCGTGCGGACCTCGACTTGCTGCTGCAGAACGGCGCGGACGGGATCGTCGTCGGCTGCCTCTGCGCCGACGGCAGCGTCGACGAAGCTCGCATGCGCGAGATCGCGCGCGCCGCGGGCAACACGCCGGTGACCTTCCACCGCGCATTCGACCTCGTGCGCGACGCCGAGCGCGCGCTGGAAGCGATCGTCGACAGCGGTTGCGCGCGGCTGCTGACTTCGGGGCTCGCGGCCAATGCGCTCGCGGGCATCGACCAGATCCGCCGCACGCAAGAACAAGCCAACGGCCGCATCGCCGTGATCGCGGGCGCTGGCGTGCGCGCGCACAACGCAGCGGAGATCGTGCGGCGCACCGGAGTGCGCGAAGTGCATCTATCCGCCAGCTGCTTCGTGCAGAGCGCGATGGCCTACGCCAACCCGCACGTCGCGATGGGCACGCTGCCGCAAATCAAAGAGAACATGCTGCGCGCCACGGATGCAGCAGAAGTCGCGGGCGTGGCGGCAGCAGTGCAGTCTGCGCTCTGACGAAACCGCGGCTCAGCACTCCCAGCCGTCGCGCATCGGCGCTTCGAGCAGTTCTTGCGCCATGCTCGCGCCATCGCCCGACAGCGCCATGCGCGGCGCGTCCCAGCGCAGCGTCTTTCCGCGCGCGCCACGATACGCGACGTTGGCGAGCAGCACGGCCTCCGTCAGCGGCGCGGCGTAGTCAAACGTACAACTCGGCTGCGTGCGGTCCTTGCACGCGAGGATCCACTCGCGGTGATGGCCCGGCGACGCGGGCAGCGATTCTGCGGGCGGCACGTAGCCCACAAACGACTCCTTCGGGCCGATCTCGTGCTTGCTGTAGTCGCTGATGAGCCAGCCCTTGCTGCCGACGAACAGCACACCGTTGCGCCACGACGACAGGCCGCGCTTCTCGAGCTCTTCCTTGGGCACGAGGTCGCCGCACGACCAACGCAGGCGCACTTCCTTGCGAGCGCCGCGTGCGGGGTAGACGTATTCGCACGCGAGATCGCGCGGCGTGCCTTCGCTGTCGGGCTCCGGGCCATCGGCGCGCAACTCTGCGGGCGCATCGAGCTCCAATGCCCAGAACGGCAAGTCGGTGAAGTGGCACGCCATGTCCGCCGTCGTGCCGCCGCCGAACGCCCAGTAGCGACGCCAACCCGCGGGGTGGTAGGCGGAGCTGTAGTCGCGCGCCTTGACCGGGCCGAGCCACAGGTCCCATTCGACGTGCGCGGGCACGGGCTCGACCTTGGGCAGGCCCTTGCCGCTCCAGTCCGTTGCGCCCACGAACACATGCACGCGCTCGACGTCGCCGATCACGCCGGCGCGGATCGCCTCGACGACGCGGCGGTAGTTGGCGTTGGCGTGGATCTGCGTGCCCATCTGCGTGACCGCGCCGACCGCCTTGGCCGCGACCTGCAGGCAGCGCGCCTGCATCACCGTGTGCGTGAGCGGCTTCTCGCAATACACGTCGAGTCGGCGGCCCAACGCCATCATCGCGGCGGGGAAGTGCGTGTGGTCCGGCGTGCTGATCACGACGCCGTCGAGGCCCGGCAACTCGAGCGCGCGACGGAAGTCGACGAACTGCTGCGCGTTGGGGAAGTCCTTCGCCGCGCGCGCGAGCTGCAAACGGTCGATGTCGCAGACCGCGACGATGTCCTCGCTGCGCACGCCATCCACGTTGCCGGCACCGCGGCCGCCGACGCCGATCACGAGCAGCTTGAGCTTCTCGTCGTGCCGCTTCTTGGGCCGCGGAGCAGCAGACGAGCAAGATGGCAGCGCAAACGCGCTGCCTGCGAGAGCGGCGGCGCGCAGGAAGAAGCGGCGAGAGGAATGCATGGCCGCGCATGATGGCGACGCGCTCGCGGGACCTCCACCTGGAACCTCGCGAGGACGCAGCCCATACTCGGCCCAATGATGCAGAGCCTGCAGGACCACTACGCCCCCAACAACGCGTGCTTTGGCTGCGGTCCGAAGAACCAGAAGGGACTGCGCATCAAGAGCTACGTGCAGGGCGACGAGGTCGTCTGCACGTGGACTCCGGAGCCGCACCACGAAGCGTTCCCGGGTGTGCTCAATGGCGGCATCGTCGGCGCCCTCCTCGACTGCCACCTCAACTGGACGGCCGCGAACCACCTGATGCTGCGGTCCGGCGCTTCGACCCCGCCGTGCACGGTGACCGCCGAATATGCGGTCAAGCTGCGGCGGCCGACCCCCACGAACGGCCCCGTGACGCTGCGCGCCAAAGTCACCGAGGCTGGCGACGACCGCGCCAAGGTCACCG
>CAIYFF010000355.1 GCA_903925435.1 uncultured Planctomycetota bacterium
TACTACCCGATGACGGTCAAGAAGCACGTCCGCGCGCAGGAGATCGCGCTCGAGAACCGCTTGCCGTGCGTCTACCTCGTCGACTCGGGCGGCGCGTTCTTGCCGCTGCAAGCTGACGTGTTCCCCGATCGCGACCACTTCGGGCGCATCTTCTACAACCAGGCGCAGATGTCGGCCGCGCGCATCCCGCAGGTCGCGTGCGTGCTCGGGTCGTGCACGGCTGGTGGCGCGTATGTGCCCGCGATGAGCGACGAGAGCATCATCGTGAAGGGCAACGGCACGATCTTCCTCGGCGGGCCGCCGCTCGTGCGCGCAGCGACCGGTGAGATCGTCAGCGCAGAAGACCTCGGCGGCGCCGACGTGCACACGCGACTCTCCGGCGTCGCGGACCACTTCGCCGAAGACGAAGAGCACGGCCTGCAGCTCGCGCGCAACATCGTCTCGCACCTCAATGTGCAGAAGGCCGAACAGATCGCGCTGCAGTCGCCTGAGGATCCGCTCTACGACCCCGAAGAACTGCTCGGCGTGATCCCGCGCGACACGCGCACTCCGTACGACGTTCGCGAAGTGATCGCGCGCCTCGTCGATGGCAGCAGGCTCCACGAGTTCAAGACGCGCTACGGCACGACGCTGGTCACCGGCTTCGCGCACATCCACGGCATCCCCGTCGGCATCGTCGCCAACAACGGCATCCTGTTCAGCGAGAGCGCGCAGAAGGCGGCGCACTTCGTCGAACTGTGCAACCAGCGCAAGGTCCCGTTGCTGTTCCTGCAGAACATCACGGGCTTCATGGTCGGCAAGAAGTACGAGACCGGCGGCATCGCGAAGGACGGCGCCAAGATGGTGCAGGCCGTCGCGACCGCGAACGTGCCCAAGCTCACCGTGTTGATCGGCGGTTCGTTCGGCGCCGGCAATTACGGCATGTGCGGCCGCGCCTACCAGCCGCGCTTCCTGTTCTCGTGGCCCAACAGCCGCATCTCCGTGATGGGTGGCGAACAGGCCGCCGGCGTGCTCGCGCAGGTCAAGAAGGACCAGCTCGAGGAGAAGGGCCAGAAGCTCTCCGCGCAGGACGAGGCGGCGATCAAGGATCCGATCCTGCAGAAGTACGAGACCGAAGGGCACCCGCTCTATGCGACGTCGCGCCTGTGGGACGACGGCATCCTCGATCCGCGGCAGACGCGCTCGGCGCTCGCGCTCGCGCTGTCCGCGAGCCTCAATGCACCGATCCCCGACTACCGCGCGCCGGTCTTCCGCATGTAAGCGGCACGATATTCATGACTGATGCAACCCATGGCGGGGCGGGCCCCGATCGCAGCGTGCTCGACGACATCGAGAAGAACGGCGTGCAGCTGTTCTTCGATGAGGACGAAGAGTCCGGCTCGTCGCGCGCATTCACGCTCGGCCTCTGGCATCTGCGCCAGCGGCCCGAAGTGGTGGCGCTTGGCCTGCCCGAGGATCTGGCTGTGCAGGTGCTCGAGCTCGTGATCGACGACGTCGAAGACGGCGTGGTCTACGAAGCTGGGCAGAAGCACGAAGGGATCGTGCACGGCTACCCAGTGTGGTTCGGCAAGGTGCGCAAGGAGCAGGCCGCAGCGCTGTTGCCCGAACTGGCGTCTGTCTATGGCGACGTCGACGTGCCGGTGCTGCAGCTCGTCTATCCCGACAAGCAGGGCCGCTGGCCGTGGGATGCGGACGTGCGCGAAGGGTTCCGCGACAGTCAGCCCGTGCTCGAACGCATCGACGACGACGCGTCGGGCGATTGATCGCGGTTCACGCGGTCTTTGCTGTGGCGCGGGCCTTGTGCGCGCGCCACAACAGCCACGAGGCGATCGCAAGCGCGATGGCTGTGACCGCGAGCCCCTCGGTGAGGCCCGGAGTGCGGTAGCGGAACTCCAGTCGGCATGCCTTTGCTGGCAACGGCACGATGCGCATGCACACGTTGCCGCGCGCGATCGGCAGCTCTTCGCCGTCGCAGGTGACGGTCCAGCCGGGCAGCCACGTGTCCGCGAGCACGAGATAGCCGAGCGGCCCTTCGTCGACTTCGAGCGTGAGGCGCTTGTGGTCTTCGAACAAGAAGCGCACGGCGCGTTGCGTTGCGGATGCGACTTCCGGCAGCGGCGGAATCGTGCGCGCGTCGTCATCGGTCACGAGCGCGTAGTTGCGCGGCGCGAAGTCCTTGGCGATCGCGGCGCGGACCATTGCGGCATCATCGCCGACGGCGCGCAGGCTCGGCACGACCCACGCGCGCGGCATCGCGCTTCTGCGTTCGTAGACGAAGAACTCGCCGTTCTCGCCCTTCAGCTCGGGGCCGACACGCTTGCCGGCGTGCTGCATCGGCTGCGTCGTCAGCAAGTAGCGCAACCCGATCGCATCCCACCACGGCAGCGCGAGCCGTTCGTCGTCGGGCAACGCCTGCGGCAAGTAGTCGCGGATCATGAACGACTCGCCGTAGAGCGCGCGGATCGGCTCGCTGCTGTGCTTGTCGACGTAGGTGTAGACGTGCAGGTCGCGGATGTCGTCCTTGGCGAGCGTGCCCGGCGGCAAGTGCATCGGGTCGCCGCCGGCAGACTCTGGATTGGCGCGCGCGACGAGGAACCCGCCTTGTTGCGCGTGAGCCGCGCGTTGTTCGCGCAAGAACGCATGCACCGGAGTCTCCAACGCATGCGGCGTGGCGCGGCCCTGCACGAGTGGATGGCCGTGCTGCCACAGCTCGACGGCAGTCAGTGCGAGCGCAGGAGCGAACATCCACACGGGCATCGCAAGATCGCGGCGGCGCTTGCTCCACAGGATCAGCAACACGGCTCCTGCATACAGGCACCAGCCGCTGCGTTCGCAGTTGTCGCAGAGGCGTTCGCGGCCGCGCGCGAGCAGGTCGACGTCGTTGCCTGCTTCGTCGCGCGACGTGAAGAACGCGCGTTGCACCATTTCCTTCGTCAGCGCTTCGGGCGTGAGGTTCTTGTCGAACTGCGGCGCAAGCGGGCGGCACTTCTCGGTGATCTGTTCGAGCCACTCAGCTTGCGTGGCAACGGCGTTGTGCTCGAGCGAGCGCGCGTTGGTGAGGCAGATGCCGCCGAGCACGAGCGCCACGGCTGCTGCGACCCGAAGCGAGCCTTGCGACGCGCCGCGCAAGACGCGATCTGCGCCGAGGCCAGCGAGGATCGCAAGGAACACGCAAGCGAGTCCTGCGAAGCGATACGGCGGCACTGCGCCGATGCCTGGCAGCGCGAACGCGTAGCGGAACGGCCCCGCGCCCATCGCGAGCAGCAACGTCAGCGAGAAGCCCGCGAATGCGAGCCAGCGCCACTTCGGTCCCTTTGCGACGAGGCCAACGATCGCGAGCAACAGCGGCAACGTGCCGGGAAACAGCGCGTACTCGGAGTAGTTGTAGTTGACGTCGGCTCGCAGCAATGCGCCCGTGTCCCAATCGGTGCGGGAGAACAATAAGAACGCGAGCGGCGAGCGCGCGCCGGACATCAAGCGGTCGCCGGGATGGGAGAACGCATCGGGCAACACGAGGCCCAATAGTCCCATCGGATCGAGTGCAAAGCGGCTCGCGCTCGACAGCGTCGGCGCGACGGGGCGGTTGGACACCGGGAAGAACATCGCTTGCTGCAAGACGTGCGCGCCTGCGAGGCAAAGCCCGAGGGCTGCAGCCAACGCAATCCATGCGCAGAGCGACATGGCCGATGCTCTGCCGCCATCGCGCCAACGACGCGTCGCGAGTGCGAGCGTGAACAGTCCGCAGAACAACGTGCACGGGATCGCAAACGGCGGAAACGACGCGCACCACGTGAGCGCGAGCTGCAGCGCAAACAGCGCAGCGGGCAGTCCGCGGCGCGCCCCTTCTGCTCGATCGATCGCGACGAGCGCCCACAACAGTCCAGGCAGCAGCGCGAGCGGTTCCATGCGCATGTACCAGTGGCCGTTGGCGACGAGCGTGCCGGACCAGGCAAACGAGACTGCGCCGAACAGCGCCGCGGACGGCGAGAGCGAGAGCGCGCGCAACAGGCCGAACATCAATAGGCCCGCGATCGCAAACATGGCGCTGCTTGTCCACAAGAGGCCGTTTGCCGGGTCGCTGCAGAGCAGCATCGGCCACTTGATCGGATCGAGCAGGCCCATCAGCCCGTGAGCCACGAGCGGTTCGCCGCCGCGCACATACGGGTTCCAGTGCGGGTAGTTGCCTTCTGCGAGCGCCTCGCGCACTTCGCGTAGTTCTGGCTCGAACCAGATCGTCGGCTCAGACGGGTCGTAGTTGCAGCCTTGGCGAAGCTCTTGTAGCTGCGCCTTCGTCAGCGTCGTCGCGACCGGCGCAAACTCGGCGAGGTCGAACGGCAGGAACTTCTTGCTCGTGAAGACCGAGTCGAACAGCAGCACGAACGGCAGCGCGATGAGCAGCACGCACGCGAGCAAGGTCTGCTTGCGGCAAGAGGAGTCCGGCATCCGCGCATCGGAACCGATATATGGCCTCGGTTGAAGGGAGCGGGGCGCGGTTGTGCGCGATGGGGGGGTTGGTTTGACCCGATCCCGATTGCGCGTAACATGCATGCATGCAATCGGAAGTGGTCGTTGCTTCGTGCTCGCCGGAACGTTGGTTGGGCTTGCGCTCCTCCTTGGGTGCATGGTTGCTCGTGGTATGCGCTGCCGCATTGTCTCCGAGGCATGGCCTAGCGCAGGGAGGCAAACCTTCTACAAAGCCGGCCCCTGCCCTCGAGTCTGGCAAGAAAGACGGGGATGTGGATGTGGGAAAGCCCAAGCCGGTGTTCGACAGCACCCCAGCGAAGCCTAAGGCGTATGTCGGTCGAGGTCGGCGCCTCCCCCCAGGGCTTCAAGGCATGGGGAAGTAAGCTGCCATCGCCATCGAGCTCGGCCTCGAATGGCTTAAGAACCATCAGGACAAGGACGGTAGGTGGGACTGCGACGAGTTCATGAAGCATGACGGGGCCGATCGATGTGATGGCTCAGGCAGTCCTTCGAACGATGTTGCGGTGACTGGTCTGGCCTTGCTTGCATTCCTTGGCGATGGCAGCAGCTTGCGAAGCGGCCCCTACCAGGAAGCTCTCACGGCTGGGGTGAAGTGGCTGCAGCAGCAGCAGGATCAGAAAACCGGGCTCTACGGGTCCAGCCAAGCGATGGGCTTCATCTACGGCCACGCAATCGCCACGTATGCGATGTCCGAAGCCTATGGCATTTCCGAACATGCGCCGCTCAACGAAAGTGTCGAAAAGGCGGTCGGTTACCTAGGCCATCACCGCAATCCCTCCTCGGCCTGGCGATATCAGCCTCGCGACGGCGGCAATGACAGGTCGGTCACCGGTTGGTGCATCATGGCCTATGATTCCGCGCGGTACTTCGATATCAAGTGCGAAGAGGGCGCTATGAAGGTCGTGGAGTCTTGGATCGATCAGGTCACCGACAAAGATGGTCGGACCGGCTACACCAAGGTAGGCGAGCCGAGTTCGGGGAACGTGGGTGAACATTTGGTGAGGTTTCCGCCCGAAAAAGGCGAGTCGATGACCGCGTTGGCGCTGTATTGCCGTTTCTTGCTCGGGCAAAGGCCGGATGACAAGCCGGTGATGGCATTGTCTGCCAGCCTCATCCAAAAGAAGCCGCCCACGTGGAACACGAAGGACGGATCGATCGATTTTTACTACTGGTACTGCGCGAGTTACGCGATGTTCCAGATGGGCGGCAAGCCATGGTGGCAGTGGTATGCCGCTCTGGACGACGCAGTAGTCAAGTCGCAGCGGGCGGATGGCAGCTTCAAGGGATCTTGGGACCCCGTCGACGTTTGGGGTGAGAACGGCGGCCGTGTCTACGCGACTGCAATGTGCGTGTTGACGCTTGAGTCTAGCTACCGGTATCCGCCGCGCTGACCGAAGTCGACGCCTGCTCAGGTCGGTGGAATGGTCGGCGATTCATCATTTCGTGGCGGCCGTGTAGCGGCTCTCTCTTTCGAGTCCCGTGGAAGCCGCATGGCTCTGGCTTCTAGTCGGCAGGGTGGCAAGGATTTGATTCGGACTTTGAAGTTGGCGCGGTGCTCGACGAATCCTCTGGGCCGCTTTCACGCAGGCTCGGGCACCGTCCTCGGGGTGTACGAGGGTGCGATCCATCGCGACGGGCTACGGTGGTCATCGTCGGCTTTGCTTCTCGCGACGGCCTGAGAGAAAACCACAGCGACCAACTCCCTTCTGCACCGGCGGCACGGTTTGCATTCCAGCATCACATTTCCAGACATCGTCGGTGCGGTCCTTCGTCGCCACCAAGGTCTGGTTCTCCCGGCAAGGTTGCCGTCTGTGCTCTCGCCACGCTTCCTGGCTACGATCAGCGTCATGTCTGTATCGCCAAATGGTGCAGGTCGGCTCTCGCGCTGGGTGATGACACTGGCGTCGTTCGGCATCTGCGCGGCCGGCTTGGGTGCTCAGGATGGTCCTAGTCGCATCCACAACCCTCTCCACGGGATGGATCCCGATGGTCGCATCGAGCGGCCCGACCCACCAGCCGAGGTGGTGAATCCAGAGCGCTGGCGCTACTTGCCGGAGGCACGGCTGCAGCCCGGTTCGGTGTTGGAGCGATTCCTGGTTACGAGTTTCATAACGCCGATCATATTCCGGGAAGCCGACATTGGTGTTGGAGGCGGCGTGGCTCTGACAGATGTGAACTTCCGTGACCAGCGCGGGCGCGAGTTCGCCAATATGCTGGCGACCTACAGCGAAGAAGGGCAGCAGGCCTTCCGTATCAACTGGGCGCGCTGGAGCGAACACATCGACACGGGCAAGCAGGGCGTCTGGCGCGAGGAGCGTGGACGTATCTACGGGCGCGCAGGTTACGAAAAGACTCTGACTCGAAGGTATTTCGGACGTGGCAGTAGGACTTCTGAGTTTGATGAGACGAGCTACACGGAAGAATTAGCCACTATCGGTACAGGTGTGCGCTGGTCGTTGCCTAACGCTGGCGATGATTGGCTGCTGCGTACCGATGTGCAGCTCGAAAGTCACAACCTCGCGTCGGGCAGGGTGATTTCTGTCCCTTCTTCGAATTCGATTGAAGTGCCCGAGATTCGTGAGGAGTTCCTCGACGCGGATGGCCGCGACCAGTTGTGGATCAGTGCGAACTTGGCGTGGGATACTCGCGACAGTCTGCACCAGCCGTATCAAGGTTCGCGGATCGGCTTTGGTGCCTCGAACGCCATCAGTTCCGGTAGCGAAACGGGGTCATTGCTCAGCGTCGACGCTCAGCATGTAGTGCAGTTGTCGCCGTTGTTTCATTCGGGTGGCACAGGTCGAGAAGAAAACCCTCCGACCGATGTCCTGGTGTTCAGCGGCTACGTGCAAGAGACGGTCGGTTTTCTGCCATTCTTCAGCTTGCCGAATCTCGGCGGTTCCAACACGCTGCGCGGCTACATCGACAACCGCTTCACCGATCGATCTGCTTGGCATGCTACCGCGGAGTACAGGGTCGGCATCGTGCCGAGAGGCGTTGCATTTACGAAGATGGTTCGCATCGAGCGCATCAGTCTTGGGTTTTTCTACGAGTGCGGAACCGTCGCTGCCGGAGTCGAGAAGCTGTCCGACGGCGCATACCTCGACAGTTACGGTCTTGGACTCAGGTTCGGATTCCAGCGTGAGGCGATTTTCCGTCTCGACTTCGGCTTCTGCGAGGAGGGCTCTAACTTCAGTCTTGCGTTTGGCCACTCCTTCTAGGCTTGGGTGCCCATCGGTCACTTGCGGCGCTACCGCGGCCACGTTTGGTGACGGCGTCTGGCTTCCGTCCTCGCTGGGCGCGATGCGATTCGACGTGGCGCACTCGGTAGCGTAAGAGCTGTCACGCGGTCTCGGGATCCACGTAGCTCTTGTTTTCAAGGATCGGTGAGAACAGCGCCGTGAGCGCGGGGCCGTCGGGCCACCGCAACGGCGCCTCGACTAGCAGGTCGTTGTTGAAGTCATTGTAGGCGGCGTCGAAGACGCGGGCATGGATGAGCCGCAGCTTGCTCCAGTCGACGTATGGGAGCAGGTGTGCGTAGTCGCAGGTTGTGCGCCATCCGCACTGCGAACGAGAGCGATGGCGTGCACCATGTCCCGGAACAAGTTGCGGGAGAGTCTTTGATAGGGCGGTCCGTTGGCGGAATGGGGTGGTCGTAGTCCACGGTGCATCGACGCAGCACTTTGCGAGATGGTCCCCTTGTTGCGCGATGCGGCGCGCGGATCATGGGCGAATGGATTCGGGATCGAACTCGGCTGCTGTCTCCTGGCTCGGCGCTTTCACGTGGAGCGCGTTGCGGTCCGTGTGCTGGTTGGCGCTCGTGTGCGCGGCGTTCGCGGCCTGTGACTCACGTGCGGCGGTCGAGGAGCACACGAAGGAGACGACCCGCTTGCTCGCGGAGGCGAAGCAGCGCGCCGACTTGCTCGGGTCCGAGCCGAAGGACATTCCGGAGTTGCAGCGGTGGTTGCGGGAGTATGAGCCGTTGCTACAGCGGTTGCCGGTTGTGGAGGCACAGTTGGAGGCGGTGTTGCTGCGCGCGACGCCGAAGCTCGACGGCAACCTGAAGATCAAGGGACACGACTTCGCGAGTGAGGCGGATGAGAAGCAGGCGAAGGCGTTGATGGATTTGCGGCGATATCTGCAGGACTTCGGCGGCGTGTCGGCTTCGTCGAACGGGCTGTGTGGAGCTGTGCGTGCAAAGATCCGGGCGGCGGAGGCAGCGATTGTCGCTGCGGAACAGGCTGCGCGGGACGCAGCGGCGGCGGCGGAAGCGCAGCGTCGTGAAGTCGAGTCGCGCGCCAAGGCCTGGCAAGAAGCGATCGCCGCGATCGAGAAGCACGAGCTCTATGGCGGCATGAAGTTGCGCGAGCACGAAGGGCTGCTGCCGATCGGTGCCGATCCTGAGTCGAAGCTGTGGGAATTCGTGCACGTCGCCTCCGGAACGCCTGGCAAGTCCATCCCCGCACGCGATCCGGCGACGGGTCGCATCGTGCCCAATGGCGACATGGGCATCGTGTTGGTGCTGCTGCCTGGCGGCACGTTCTGGATGGGCGCGCAGACGGAAGATGCAAACAAGCCGAACTACGATCCGAGGGCGCATAGCGACGAAGGTCCCGTGCACCAAGTGACTCTGTCCCCGTTCTTCGTCGGCAAGCACGAGGTCACGCAAGGTCAGTGGCTGCGATGGACCGGCAACAATCCAAGCGAGAGCCGCGACCGCAACGACATGACCTTGCCGGTCACCGATGTGAGCTGGAACGATGTCGATGCCGCAGCGCGCAAGGCGGGCCTGTTGCTCCCGACCGAGGCGCAGTGGGAA
>CAIYFF010000356.1 GCA_903925435.1 uncultured Planctomycetota bacterium
CGTCGTGCAGGCGCTCGAGCAGCGGCGCCGCAACAACCCGCATCGGGGCGGAGCGCCTCGCAAGGGCAACGGCGGTCGCGACGAACGTCGAGGCGGCGCGTGAATCGGATCCTGATGCTGCCGATCCGCTTCTACCGGCGATTCCTGTCGCCGCTGAAGCCGCGCTGCTGCCGATTTGATCCAACCTGTTCGAAATACGCGCTCGATGCGCTGCGCGAACACGGATCGCTGCACGGCATCTGGCTCACGGTCCGAAGGATCCTGCGTTGCCACCCGTTCTGCGCACCTGGCTACGACCCCGTGCCCCAGCGCAAGCAGACGCCGCGTCAGCGCGCGGAGAAGACGTAGATCGTCTCGTCCTTCGGCCCGACCCAGAACGGCAGCACGGCGATCAGTTCGCAGCGCGCATGGAGCGCTGCGAGCAAGCTGCCATCGACGTCCTTCTCACGCAATTCCGGCAGCACCACCGCAAAGCTCGCGGACATGCCAAGACTCTTGCTGCGATCGAGCACCGAGCGCACGTAGCCCTCGCCGCCGCCCGCGAACAACACGTCGTGGCGTTCGATGCTGCGCACCTCGCCGGCGCCGGGCACATCGGCGCCAAGGCGCCAATGGTCTCTGTGCAGCACGTATTGAAGGATCGGCTCATGCGTCGTGTGCACCGACACCGGCTTGCTGCCAGCGCGCGACTGCATGAGCTGCGCCGCGTCGTTCCACGGCGCACGCTCGCCGCGCATCGCCGTGAAGTAGAGGTAGCTGCCGCCCACGAGGTCGAGACCTAGCACGAGCGCCATCAACGTCCGCGGCAACCACGTCGTGGCGACGCGACCTTCGCGAACACGCCGCACGAGCGACACGGCCGCATCGCCGAGCGCGATCACCGCCGAGCCTGCGAGCAATGTCAGCGCCGGCAGCGAGATCACCGCGTAGCGCGCGGTGACCTTCACGAAACCCATGCTGACCATCGCAAGCAACGCGAGCGGCAACGCGCCCCACAACGCGAGGAACAGCGTGCGCATCTTGGTCCAGCTCTGCATGCCGATCCACGCGCCAACCGCAGCCAGCACGAGCAACGGCACGCGGAAGTGCCAAGCCGTCGTCTGCGCAAGATGCATCAGCGAAGGCTCCGCATGTGCCTTGGCCTCGGTGAAGTTGCGCAACGGCGGCAGCAGCTCGAGCAGCGGATGGAACATCACGACCAGCGCCGTGGCGACGACGCAACCGACCCGGAACCGCAGGCTGATCGCGCGAGGTGCGCCAAGGATGTGCGCGCAAGCGAACACCGCGAGCAACATGGTTCCCGATGGATGGCAGCTCGCTGCCGCGACCGCGAGCGCCCACGCAAACACAACGCGCAGCCGCGAACCCGACTGACGGCCGCTCCAGAACTCGCCGCACGCAATCACCGCAAGCAGGATCGCCGGCGCGTAGCCGCGCGCGTTCTGGCTCCACCACAGATGCCACGGATGCACCGCCAAGAACGCGGCGGCGAGCAACGCTGCGCGACGCCCCACAAGGCTGCGGCCATACCACGCGAGCGCAGGGATCGTGATGGCGCCAATCCATGCGAACGGCAATCGCAGCGCGCCTTCGCTCTCGCCCGGCAAGTAGCCGCCTTCGAGCAACGAACGCAGCAGCAGATAGGACGTCGGATACCACGCCCGCGCGCTCTGCCAGAACCGTTCCAGCGGCATCGTGACGTCGCGCCACGTGTGCGCCTCGTCGATCCACACCGACCACTCGCCGATGCGCCATAGCCGCAACAGCAACGCCACCGCCGTGATCGCGCACAGGATTCCCCATTGCGCGCGCGAGAAGGCAGCCTCCTCGCCACTCCTACCCTCGATTCGATCGCGCCTCGCAGTGGCTTGCTCCCGTTCGGGAGCCTTGGCGATTGGCGCGATCGTGGTCATGGAAGGAGCGGAGTCCAGCCCGTTGGATCGGCAACGGACGGGGGGATCGCCACAACGCGCATCTCGGAGCCCGATGGCATCGCGAGGAGCAAGCGACGCAATCTCGCTGCTTCCGTGTCGTCGAACCTCGCGACCCCCGTTTCGTCGAACACGCCCTCCGCAGAACCGAGCGGCGTGAGCACGAGGCATGCGCCTCCACCAGCGCCTTGCGCGCGCGTCCAGCGCACGTGAACGGGACGCGCAGCATCGTCGCGCGCAACCGACGCTTCGATGTCGTCGATGCGCTTCCATGGCTCTGCAGCGGCAGCGACCGGACGGCATTCGGATCCCGCAAGCTCGTGCAGCGAGAGCCCAAGTCGCCGCAGCGCCGATCCCGCCGCGGAGTCCGCGCGCGCAACGAGGAGCGGAATCCCTGGCTCACACCACGGCGGCGCCATGCGCAAGCCGATCGCCAACGCGAGCGACTCCTCCACCTCATCGCCAAGCAAGAGCCCACAGAGCGGCGCGCGTTCCTTGGCGAGCGTTCGGTGCACGATCTGCAGCGGCACGCTGCCCTGCGCCAGCGCGTGCGCCATCCGCAGCGCCAACAGATGCGGCAAGGCGGCGACGAGGCCGCCGAACGCCAACGAGAGGATCCCACGCTCGCGCAGCAACGGCGCCACGCATGCGCACACGATGGCAGTGCCCATGGCGCACGCGAACAGCCACGACGGTGCGATCGGCAGCGAGGCAGCGATCGTCGACAGCCCCGCGGCAGCGATGACCGCTATGCATGCGCCGAAGGAGCCCGCAGCGCCGCCGAGCTTGCGGACGCGCAGCAGCAGCGCGCACGCGACGGCCGATGCCACCGCAGCTTGCCAGGCAGCGGCCCAGCGCGCCGCTGCATCCGTGTCGCCAAGCCACACTTCGCTGACGGCGGGAGCAAACGGCGTGCGCAATCCGACGGGCAACAGCGCCAGCAACGCAGACAGCGCAACGCCAATCGACAACGAGGCCCAGGAACAACGCATCGCCTGCCGACAGTAGCCAAGCCCATCTCCACGCGCACCGCCGTTGCGGCTGCGTTCTCGTTGCTGCATCGTCCACACGCCGTGAGCCACGACCCAGAGCTGCCCGCTGCGCCACTGCGCGAATCGCGCAGTCGTTGGCTCCTCTCGCTGCTGTGGCCGCTCGTGCTGTTGTGGCCCTGCCTGTTCGGCTCGCGCACGTTCTTGCCCTACGACCTCGCGCAGTATCCGCCGCAAAGCCTGCAGCGCACCGAACGCGAGGTCGCCGCGATGCAGGCGGAGAGCAATTACGACGTCACCGAGACGCCGATCTGGTTCGTGCCCGAACTGCAGCGCGCAGGCAGGACGCTGCGCCAAGAAGGCTCGCTGCCCAACTGGAACCCCACTGCGCGCACGGGCACGGCCCTGCTGCCGCACGGCCACGACGCGATTCTGTATCCGTTCACGTGGCCCGCGCTGCTGCTCGACGAACCCGCGCGATGGCTTGGCTGGCTCGCATTCTTGAACCTCGCGACCGCGGCCGTCCTGATGCGCGGCTTCTTGCGCGCGCTGCGCCTGCACGAAGCTGCGACATGGCTCGGCAGCGTCGCGTTCTCGATGTCGACGACGCTCGCGGCGAACGCGCACAACTTCCCGCGACTGTCGAGCCTCGTGTGGCTGCCAGGAATGTTGTGGGCGTTGCGCGCAGCGCATGACGCCGATGGCCCGCGTCGGATCCGCGCGCTGTGCGGCTTCTCGATCGCATTCGCGCTGACCTGGATCGGCGGATTCCCGCCGTATGCGCTGCCGTGCAGCGCGATCGCGGCGATCTACGGCATCGCGCTGGTGTCGATCGACGTGCGCGCGCGTGGCATGAACGGCGCGTGGAAGCGCGCGCTCCCCGTCGCATTCGCGGCGGCCATCGGCGTGATGCTCTGCGCGCATTACCTGCTGCCCGCGTTCGCGTTCTTCGGCGAAAGCGCGCGCTCGCTCGCGCCCGATCTCGAACGCGTCTCGCAGAGCGCGTTCGACGCGTATGGGCTGCTCGGCTGGCTTGCTCCCGATGTGTTCGGCCGCCCCGATCTCGGCGCAGCGCTGCCCTATGGCAATGCGCCGCTGCCGCTGATGCTCGGATCGCGCGAGAGCCTCGCGGGCACGCCGTTGCTGCCCAACTTCAACGCGACGGAGTACGCGCTGTTCTCGGGCTCCGCCGCGCTGTGGCTCGCGCTGTGCGGCATGTTCCACAAGCGCGCGCCGCATCGCTTCCTGCCGCTTGTGTTGCTCGTCGCGTGCATCGGCATGGCGCTGTTCGCGGAGCCGTTCTGGCGGCTGTTCGCGCTGCCGTTTGTTCGCATCGTGCCGCCGCTGCGCTGGCTCGGCCCCGTCGCCATGCTGCTCGCGTGGATGTCGGCCCAAGGCCTGCACGCGATGCTGCAGCACGGAGAACGCGCGCGCCTTGTCGCCGCCGTCGCATGCGCGGCGATCGTCGCGATCGCGTGCTTTGCGCTGCATCTGCGGTTCTCGTCTGGCGATCCCTTCCGCGATTGGGGACTCGCCGAGCAGCTTGCAGCGCACTACGCACCGAGCGCTCCCGATCCCGCCAGCATCACGCCCGTGCGCATCGAGCAACTCGTGCTGCGCGGCCCGAATGGCATCGACTACGCGCAGAACGGCGCGAAGCTCGCCGGCGAGTCGCTGTGCTCAGCGTCGCTGTTCCACGCGCTCTCGGCGATCGCGCTCGCAGCGCTGCTGCTCACGATGCGCAGCCGTCCTCGCATCGCGAGCATCGCGGCATTGGCGCTCGTGCTCACCACCGGACTCGACCTCGCGCGAGCGGGCCGCACGTTTGCGCGCGGGATCGGCGGCACGGGCGACAGCCGCACCCTAGCGCACGAGTTCTTCGCGAAGCGGCGCATCGAGCTCGCTGCGTCCGGCGGGTTCATGATCGCCCGCGTGGCGCCATGGGAATCGCCAGCGACACCGCCGGAGCCGAGTTTCTTGCCGCCAGGAACGCTTGGCCCGGACGGCATCCGCGACCTGCAGGTCTACACCTACTTTGACACGCGCTCGATCCAGCCGTGGGCCTCGATGCTCGACGCGGCGATCGGCAACGGCGCTGGAACGGCAGCAACGGCGAAGGGCTACCTGACGGCGAGCCTGCCCGACCATGGCGGCGTGCTCGCGCACCCGCTGCTCGATGCTTGCGGCGTGCGCTATGTGTGCAGCACGACGCCGTTGCAGAACGTCGCCACGAAGCCGGTGCACACGATCCAAGGCGAGCGCGGCGCCTTCTACGTCTACGAACGCCCCACCGCGATGCCGCGCGCGTTCTGTGTCGCAGGCGTCGAGACGCAAGCAGAGGACGCGGCCGTCGTGGCGGCGATGGCAAGCCCTTCGTGGCAACCGCGCGCGACCGCGTTCATCGCCCGCGACGATGCGGCGTCGATCGAGTTCCCATCCCGCGATCCTGCTGCAGAAGCGCGAGTGGTGACGTTTGCGCGCGACGATGCGAACGAGATCGTTCTCCAAGTTGCGGACGGGCCACGTGCAATGCTCGTGCTCGCGGACACGTTCTTCTCGGGCTGGTCTGCGCGCCTCGAACGCGATGGCACAGCGGAGCCGTTGCCGATTGCGCGCGTCAACCACGCGATGCGCGGCGTCGTCGTGCCAGAAGGCAACGCAACTGTCGTGTTCTCCTACACCCCGAGCCGCCAGCGTCTCGGATTCGTGCTGTTCGCACTCGGCGCAGCAACGCTAGGAATCGTTCTCCACAGGACTCGAACCTCAAGGCCCATGGGAACTCGCGTCGAAACTCCGACGTGAGCATTTTCGGCAGCGGCCGCCGCGAGGGGATCCTGACTGTGCTGGGCCTCGCCGCCTTTGCGCTGTCGGTCCATGGACTCGGCGCGGCATTCGGCCTCGCCGATGGATTCGAAGGCGACCTCGCGCTCGCGCGCGGCATGGAAGCGGCGCACCAGGTCGCGCTCGATGGCGGCATGCCACTGTGGGACCCCGCGGGCGCTGGCGCGCCGCTCTGGGCAAGTGGCGCCGAGATGATGTATCCGCCGTGGTGGCTGCTCGGCCGTGGACACGATGCGTTCTGGCTCCCGGTGCTCGCTGCACTGCATGCAGCCATCGCGTGCGCGCTCGCGTTCCGCTTCTTGCGCGTGCAAGGGTGCAGTCGCTACGCATCGTTCGTCTGCGGCGCCGCCTATGGGCTCAGCGCGCACACGGGCCGATTGTCCGGCAGCCTGCCAGAACTGGCCGCGCTCGCGTGGGCGCCACTCGTCCTCGAGTTGCTGCTGCGCGTCGTGCGCGGCGAACGTCAACGCCATCTGGCGCCGCTGCTCGGCCCTGCGATCGCGTGGATGTTCTGCACCGGCGGCGTCGCAACGGGCCTCACCGTGCTTGCCGTCGCCATCGTTTGGTATCTCGGATGGTCGCTGCGAGAACGGCATCGCCTCGGCTCGCTGCTGGTCACCGGCGCCGTGTCGCTCGGCATCGCAGTCGCGCTGCTGGCGCCGATGTGGCTTGGTGCGATCGAGCTCCCGCGCGTGCCTTCGGACACGCATCCGCGCGTCGATGCGTTGCTGAATGCGCGGCTCGTCTGCGGCCCGCTCTTGCTGTTCTTCGCCATGCTCGGCGCGATGCGACGCCAGCGTGGCGCGCCGACGATGCGTTGGCTCGCGCTCGCAGGCCTTGGCGCTGCTGCAGCGATCGCGCTGCCCTTTGCGCCGTCGCCGCTTCATGGCGAAGCCCCGTGGCAGCGCACGCCCGACGCGCTCTGGTGGCCCGTGCACTTCGCGCTCGTGCTGCTCGCGAGCAACGGGCTCGACGACTTCCTCGACATGCCTGTGCGCCGCCGCGCGGCGACGGTGTGGACCTTGGTGTTCGCGGTCTTGGTCGCGCCCGCAGGCTTCGTGCTCGGCGAACACGGCGCGTGGCTGCGCGTCGAAGGCGCCGTGATGCTCGCGCTCGCGTCGCTGTTCTTGCTGTGGCGCTCGCTCGGCATCCTTCGCTTCAAGACCGTCGTCGCCGCGGCCGCGCTCGTCTGGCTGTCGGTCGCGACGCTGCGCGAACACGCGAGCGCAGGACGCGCGCCGTATCCCGCGCCGACGCTCGCGAAGATGCAGCCGCATCCATGGTTGTTCGCAGCGCCAGCCGCCGAAACTGCGGCGCCGACTGCGCCACCGCCGCGCGCGCGCATCGAGTTCGATCTTCGCAGCGACGACGACACGGGCGAGCGCGCCAACACCGATGCGCCAACGCAGCCCATCGAGCCCGCTCCTCATCCAAGCAGCGCAGCGCCGACGCTCGTGCACGCGCTGCCTTCCTGGTTCGTGCCGCGCCGCGATGCGGCAGCGACCGCCGAGTTCCTCGGCGAAACGTCGCGGACGAGCGACTACCGCGCGCATCTGCCAGAAGGAGCAGGAGCCCTTGTCGTCGACGACACCTGGACGCCAGGATGGCGCGCCTACGTCGACGGCCGCGAAGTCGAATGCCTCACGACAGACTGCGGCGCGCGCGCCGTGCTGCTCGACAGCGGCATGCACATGGTGCGCTTCGAGTATCGGCCGCTCGCCGAATCGCTGGGCATTCAGCTCGCCGTGGGCGGCTGCTCGCTCGCCGGCGTCTGGTCCTTGTTCGCGCTCGTGCGCCTTTGGTTCTCGTCGCGCAAGAACACTTCGAATGGCCTGCGCACGAAGAAGGCCAAGAGGCCGCCCACCATGGCGAGGCCCGCCATCGCGACGAAGGCTCCCGAAGGCGCGAACTCGTAGACATAGCCAGCCAGCATCGTTCCGGCGGCCATGCCGATGCCGGAGCTGAATGCGCCGAGCAGCCCCTGCGCCGTAGCTTGCAACTCGGGCCTCACGCGCAATCGCAAGAACTGCAGCGCGCCGAGATAGGTGACTCCGAAGCTGATCGCATGCAGCCAGTTCACGCTCGCGATCGCCCACGGCGACGTGAGCGTGGCGAGCAACAGCCATCGCACCACCGCGCCGCACATGCCGATCCACAAGAGCGTCGTCGGCCGCAGCCGTTCGGCCCATTCGCGCGCGAAGACGAACAGCACGATCTCCGACACCACGCCCTCGGCCCAGAGCAGGCCCGCAGCGCCTTCTTGGATCCCGTGCGTGCGCCAATACAGCGTCGACAGCGAGTAGTAGCCGCCGTGGCTGCCCTGCAGCAGTCCGTTGGCCAAGAAGAACAGCACGAAGGTCTTGTCCGTCAGCATCTGCGCCATCGGCGCGCGCCGTTCGACATTGGGCTCGCGCACAACGACGGGCAATCGCAGCGAGAAGAGCCACGACACGAGCAGCAACAGCAGCAAGACGCCATACACCGCGGAGCTTGGCCACTGCTCGAGCAGCGCGCCGCCGATGACGATGACGACGAGGAACGCGAGCGAGCCAAACGCGCGCAATCGCGTGAAGCGGAAGCCGCCTTCGCGCGCCGACTCGATCGCGAGGTTGTCGAGCACCGAATGCAGCGGCGGATAGATGCAGCCGTAGAGCACGCAGCACAAAAACATCGGCCACATGCCGCGAGCGAGATCGAAGCACGCGAACGCGAACACGCTGAGCAGCGACAGCAACACGACCATGCGGGTCGGCATGCCGTTGCGATCGACGCGCTGGCTCAAGATGGGCCCAGCAAACGTGCGCGCGAAGATCTGGCCCGACTGCGCCTGCGTCACTTCGCGATGCGTGAGCCCGCCCACGTCGTGCATCCAGACGGGGAAGAACTGCATGTAGATGCCGAGCGCCGCATAGGTCGCGGCGTAGAACGCAGCGAGGCGCGAGAACGTGTTCTTGGGCAAGCGTGCGGGCAGCGGGTCGATCGCGCGATCGGAGCAGCGCGCGCGCATTCGCGCCATGGTGTTGTCGGCGGCCCCGCGAGCCCCGATGATCCCGCGCGCTCGTGGGGATGGCGAAATGGCAGACGCAGCGGCCTTAAAAGCCGCGGGCCCTAACCGGCCGTGAGGGTTCGAGTCCCTCTCCCCGCATTCTTATCTGCTCGCCGCGCGCGAGGACCGCGCGCTCAGTGGTCGTGGAAGCCGAGCGCCACCAGCACGCACGCGCCATCGTCGATCACGTGGATGCCCGCGCTGCGAGCCGCAGCCGACGCGGCCGCTTCCTCGGCGCCAGGCTGGAACCACAGGTGGCGGATGCCGCGCGCGATCGCGTCCTTGACGATCCCCATCGCGGCGGCCGGCGGCGCCACGACCGACGCGGCGCGCACGGTCTCGGGCACGAGCGCGAGCGACGCGTAGCCCTTTGCGCCTTCGACGTCGGCCCCCTTGGGGTTGACGGCCGCGACCGGCAGCCCGTGCTGCTGGTAGCACCGCAGGCACTTGTTGCCGTACTTGGCGCGATCTTGGGACGCGCCGACGACGGCAAACGAGCCTTGCTGGAGGAACGCGGCGATGTCGGGACGGTGGCTCTTCATGGCGGGGCCGCACGCTACGCAACGACGAGGGCGCGCGCGAGCGGGCCGCTTCGCGTAGCGTGCTGCGCCCTCGTCGCGACCCGCCGATGCACGAACCGATTCCAGCGCCCGCCCCTGCCGCCGCGATCGCGCCTTCTGTGGCGAGAAGGCCACGCCGACTCGCCGCATTCTTCGCCGCTGCTGCGTGCCTGTTGCTCGCACACTGCGTGAGCGCGCCGCCGCCGCGCGAAGGCGACGAGATCGTCGCGGCATCGCGCATGTTCCATGTCGGGACGCCCGTCGTGTTGTGGCACGACGAAGGCGGCTACGACGCCTACCAGACGAAGAAGCGCTTCAAGATCGAGGAGCCGCCCGATGGGCAAGTGCGCTACCGCAAGGTGCGCGCGGATCTGCCCACCGAACTCGAACGCAGCGTCACGGCGCGCGGCTGGAAGCTCGACGAATTGCGATCGGTCGTGCACCTCTTCGTGCTGCACTTCGACGTCGCGGGCACGTCGCGCCAGTGCTTCAAGATCCTGCAAGACGTGCGCAATC
>CAIYFF010000357.1 GCA_903925435.1 uncultured Planctomycetota bacterium
CGGAACTCATCGGTCGGCTGCTTCGGCAAGAGCCGGACTGCCGTTGGCTCGATGCGCTCGATCTCTGACGGCGCTGCCCCTCGACGCAACAGCGTCACCTCGAACGCGGCGGTCGTGACCGTGGTCGGCAGGATCGGCAACGTGAAGTGCAATGCCAAACGCGGATCATCGACGGGCAGCGGGAGGGAGCCGAGCTCGCTCGGACGCAGCACGAAGGGACGCGAATCCGAGAACAGCGGGCGAAGCGGCGCAGGCCGGTCTGGCTTCGTGTCGGCGATCGACGCGGTGCGGAACCCGCGATGCAGTCCCTCTTGCAGCAGCGCGCCGCGGCGCGAACGAATGCCGTCCGCTCGCGGATAGCCCGCCACGGCGAGTCGGTAAGACTCACTGGGCAACAGGGATCCATCGAGCAGGTCGCGACCCAGCGGTGCCTCGGGTTCGAACGTCACGTAGGAACCCTCGGTGCGCAGTCTGCCGCGGACCGGGCGCCCTTCGGCATCAACCACGGCGAAACTATCGGGGCTCACCGAAAGCGGATCGACGGCTTCGCTGAAGTAGACCGTGATCGGGTCATTGAGCAGCAGCGATTCGGATTCCGGGGCCAGTGTCGGGAAGACGCGCGTGATCGAGAATCCCGCGTCGAAGTCAGCGCTCCGTCGGCATGCCGCCAATGCGGCGAGCGCTGCAGCAGCAGTCAGGCCGAGGCGGAGAATGCGAATCGAGTTCATCGCGGATCGTGGCGCGAGCGCTGCGACGGACGGAGGAACCGTTCGTGATGGATGCAGACGCCCGCATGCCCGAGGTGAGGATCCGCGGGCGAAGGCAGAGAGCGTTCGACGATATCGGGCGGCCCACGCTCGCGCAGCACACTGCACGCAGCAATGCGATCGCCCCGCGGTCCATCGCACGAGAACGGCGCGTCGGCAGGAAGCCTCCCGAAGCCAGCAATCGGTCGATCGGCGACCCGAGAACGCCTGCCACAAAACGCAGCGAGGCAGCCATTGGCTGCCTCGCTGCAGTTCACCGATGTGCGGCCCCGATCACGGGCGACGCACGCGGTAGACGACGCTCATGCTCTTCAGCGACGGCGAGATTGCCGGGGTCACGTCGATGTTGTTCGTCATGACCAAGCGGAAGTTCATGTAGCGGGGCAGCAACCCGGTGAGCGGGTTGCGGATCGTGTCGAGACGATCCTGCGTGACGTAGGCCGTCAGGCCATCCGCCAACACGCGAGGCGACGTGAAGCCCGTGCCCGAGTTGCCCTCGGCGTAGCGATACGCTTCGCACGCGTAGTTCGGGTTGAGCAGGTTGCCGCGCGCGGCGACCGTGTCGTTGTTGCCCGGGTTGTAGAGAACGTCGTCGTTCGCGAAGTCATTCGCACCGCGGATCTCGAAGACGACCGAGGTGCCGGCAGGCTGCTGCGCGAGCGGCGGATCCAGCAGCGACGTGAAGTCGCTGATGGCGAGGTCCGGAGCGAAGCCCGCGGCCGTCACGTCCGGGAAGCCGCCGGGGACGGCAGCGCCGACGCGCTGGTTTGGCTTCTTCGTGTCGAAGAAGCCGAACGTCACCGTCGAAACGCGACGCACGAAGTCGGCCGCGGCCCAGTGCAGCATGCCGTCGCCGGCCGGCGCACGGACGATGCCGTTCGGGCCGTTGCCGGCCAATCCAGCCTGGGTCAAGATGATCGCGCCCGAGTCCTTGATCCAGCCGCCATCGGCGCTGATCTGGTTGGCGGGATCGATCAGGATGTCCGCGAGCGTGCTCGGGTTGAGACCGCCGGTCGTGTGGACGCGAACCAGCGGGGTCGGCGTCGGCGTGGCGCAGCCCATGCCCGGAGCGGCATCGTAGTAACCACCCGGGTTGCCAAGGGCGAAGCCGCTCGGCTGACCGATCATCGCGACTTGGAAGCCGTTCACACCCTGCGCGATCGTGTTGGCCGCGCCGTCTGGGAACATCTTGAAGTCGACGAGAATCGGCATCGCGATCGGGTCGAGGTCGCGACGACGGTTGCCGCGGAAGTCACCCTCGTCGAGGACGAAGATGCCGCTCGCGGGAGCCGGGTTCGGGAACACGCTCGGGACCCACGGCGAGTCGACGTCCGCAGTCCAGTCGTTCGACTGGAGGCTCGTCGCCGGCTGCGGGTTACGCGCGCCACCGAGACCGACCGTCGCGCCGTCTTGCTTGGTCACGAGACGCGAGTCGCGCCACGTGTAGGTGCGATCGAAGCGCGGGTAGGAGATGAACTTGATCTGGTCAGGCGACCGGAACTGATCGTTCGGGTCGATGCGGTAGATCTTGTCCTCGAACACCGACTGCGTCGACGAGCCGCGGAGGATGTTGTCCGCGTAGTTGGTCGTGAGACCGCTGTTCATCGACAGGCAGTCGAGAACGCAGCGATCAGGCGCCGGCGGAGCGCCGGGCACGAGCGTCCAGTGCGTATCCGGACGCTTGTCGGCGTGGCCCAGGGCCATCGAGTAGCGATCGAACACGTCGAAGCGCACGTCGAAGTCCGCGAACGGCGACCAGTAGAGCTGCTCGACGTCGAGCACCATGTCGCTCGCCTGGCGGTTCGAGAGGCCGAAGTCATCTTCGAGGTAGCGCATCTGCATGCGCGAACCGCGAGGCTGATGCGGCTCGATGACCTGTCCGACCGGCTGCGGGTTGGCGCCGCCCTCGTAGGGGTTCGGCACGTTCGGCGGCTGGACCGTGTCGAGCATGCGCGGCGTCCAGTAGAGGCGGCCGCCGTTGGCCGGCACGAACGTCGTGACTGCGGGACCACATTCACCGCGGTTCGTGCGGCTGATGGCGCCCAGGTTGTTGTTGTCCGCAGTGCGACGGAAGCGCACGGCCTCAGCGGCAACCAAGCGGCCATCGAGGAGGCGGAACTGGCCGAACAGGTCGACCGAGCCGGACGCCGTGCCGTCTTCGTCCGCGCTCTCGAACGGATAGACGTGCCACAGGACGAGGTTGTCCTGCTTGTCCTGGTCCATCGTCAGCTGCGCCGACCAGTTGTTGACCGTGTTGCTCGGGTCGTCATTGGCGATGAACACCGGGTTGCCCGAGAAGTCAGTCAGGCCCTCACTGCCGAGAAGCAGGTGGAACCAGTAGATGTCGCTCGTCGAGCCCAGCGAGTGGAAGAAGCCCATCGGCGGCTTCAACTGCAGCAACGTGCCGTCGCCGGCCTGGTCTGAGAGACGCGCCGGGACGACGCTCGAGGCGACAACCTTCGGCAGGTTCAGCTGACCGAAGAACAACGTGTCCGTCATCACCGAGTTGGTGAGGACGAGGTTGCGCGTCGAGTCGATGCGCTCGAAGTCCATCGGCTCCGAGAACTCCAGCGCGATGGACGCGTTGGGATCGACACGCTGGCCAGGAGGAACCGGGATGCCGCCGACCGAAGTCGGAGGCGCGGGCTCGACCTTGAGGTAGTTGAAGCGGTTGCCGACATCGCTCACGACCTCGGTGCCCACCGAGAACCGAATGTTCTCGTAGTAGAGGCGCCGGACCGAGCAGTCCTGACCGAGCGGATCCCCCGCGTTCGCTTGGAACGTGACCGGGCGCCCGAGCGAGTCGACGCCGCGAATCTCACCGACCTTGACGCGCGTGATCGGCAGCGACGAACCCTGCGAGCCATCGACCGCGAGGCCGAGGCCCGGGAAGGCCGGGTCACCGCGATACGTGCCGACGTCGAGGTTCTGCATGATCTCGGCGCGGATGCGAACGATCTCCGGCGTGCCGTCCGGCAGTTGCACCGTGACGGTTTGAAGGAGCGTGTCGCCTGCGCGCAGCGGCTGGCTCGTCGGAACGCTGGCCGGACCGAGCACCAAGTTGGTTGCACGGTCGATTGCGCCACCCACGAACGGGAAGCGCGCACGGATCGGAACGAGGTTGCTGCGCTTGTTCAGCGTGATCGTTCCGTCAGTTGCGATATCCGTGATACCCATGCCGACCGTGCCGAGGATCATCGGCGGCTCGAAGTCGCGCAGCACGCCGGCAGCGCCGTCGTTCTGGTTGCCCGAGCGGAAGTCGCGGATCACCGAGTCACGACCGAAGCTGTCCAGATCGTTCAGTTCGTCGATCGACTCCTGCTGCACGTAGAACGCAGAGGAGACGGAGCCGCGGCTCGGCAACGCGATGCGAATGTTCGCAGTCGTGCGGTCCAAGCTCGCCGGCATGCCGGACGCGGTGAAACCACCGCGGGCTTCGCCACCCTGGATCGTCGGATCGAGGATCAGTTGGCTGCCGCGCGTCACTACGCGATACGGAATGGAACGGAATGCATCGGTCGGCGAGATCACATTCGGGTCGCCGGCGAACTCAAGCAGTTGCACCGCGGACGGATTGACCTCGAAGAACTCCGCCGTCAGGTTGAGCTTCGCGGAGAAGTTCAACACGATCGCCGCATCGCGCGGCACGACGGGGATCGGCTGCTGGCTCGTGTTCTGCCCGCGGTAGGACGGAGGCAGAACGGCGAGGTTTGACTGCGCACCCGTGAGTGCAGATTCGAATCGCGCCTGCTCCTCGCCACGGTTGTCCCAGAGGATCAGCAACTCCTCGTGGCCCGTGTTCACATCGAAGGGCATGAATTGGTAGTTGGCGCTCTGCACAACCTCGCCCGCGGGGTCGTAGAGCGACTGCGTCTCGATGTTCGAGCGCACCACCACGTCGGTCTGGATCAAGACGCGACGACGGTTGAGTTGGTCGCGGCGGTCACCGCGCGTGGTGTCCACGCGCTGGTAGGCATAGATGTCCACCAATCGGCCGTAGGAGACAGTCTGCAATGCAGGCTGACCCGTGCCGAGCGTGTTTTGACCGACCGTCCCGGTCGAACCATCACAGGCCGCCAGCGCCAGCAACAGCAGCGGGGCGGCCAGGAGGAGGGATTGCTTCATGTTCATGTCCCAGTCTTGGTTCGGTGCTTAGGTCTCACAGACCTCAGAAGCGGAACGGAAGGCGCAGGAACTGGAGTTCCGGGCGCGGCGAGTTGGGGCCGAACGGACGTGGGTTCACGTCGCCAGCCTCTGCCTTGTAGGTGCTGTTGAACTGCACGTCCCACTGCACGAAGGCTGCACCAAGTTGGCGGATCTGCTCTTGGACCGCCGAGTCGGTGAGGTTGTAGGCGAACCCGTCACCAGCCGGGAACCGGATAGCACCGGTGGCCGCCTGATCAGGGTTCTGGTGGAACGCGAAGCCGATGCGGACGTTCGAGATCGGCACCGTCGCGCCGCCGGTTCCCACGTAGGTGGAGCCGAGGCCTTCGCTGCCGTCCGTCTTGACCTTGAAGAACTTCGCGCGGACCTGCAGCGTCGTCGCCGTGGCGTCGAGCGGCATGTCCTGGCTCACGAGCAGCACGCGGTCCGTGTGCGACAGGATGCGGTAGCTACCGCGGACCGAGCCAGCATTGCTGATCAGCTCCGCCTCATAGCCGACGTAGCGATCCGTGTCGCTGCCCAGCTGAGCCTGCGTCAACTCGATGCGGTAGGCCGGTTGACCACGGAAGCTGGCGTTGGACTGGGCACCCAGCACCGCCACACCAGGAGCTGCGAACAGCGCCGGGTAGGAGACGAGCGCCGAGCCACCCTGGACCTGCCACTGCGAGTAGCCGTTCTTCAGAGGCTTCGTCGGGTCGTTGATGATGGCCGCGTATTCGTAGCGCGGGCCAGTCAGCGAGCCGGTCGGGTCCGTGACGCCACGCGGGAAGCCGTCCGGAGCGATCAGCGAGCGACGCTTCGAAGCGCCGAGGTCGATCCACTTCGAACGAGCGCGCGTGACCGAGTTGTAGGGCACCGGGAGGAGCACCGGAGCCGGGCGGATATCGCCTTCGTTGGCGCCGATGTTCGTCGGGGTGCCGGCGTCGTCCACCAGCGTGCCCAGCGAGTTCGGGAAACCGCGCCACGCGAGCAATTGCTGCTTCTGCGTTCCGGTCGAGATGACGCCAGCGCGACGGATGACGATGTTGTCGTCGAGGACCGTGTTCGTGCCATCGACGTTCGGGCCCGAGGGGTCGCCAGGAGGCGCCATCAGTTGCACAACGCCCATGCCGCCGAGGCCGCCCAACGGACGGATGTCATACTGGGCCGCCGGCAACACCGTGCCCTGGCCAGAGACCGGATACTTCGACTGGACGTCGGGCGTGAGGAACTGACCCGTGCGGCAGATGCCGCCGTCGGCCGAGATCGCGAACGTGTATTCGTTCTCCGGCGACGCGTAGCGGTAGTTGGCTCCCGTGCCGCGAGCATTGAACTCGATGCGGGTCGCCGACATCAGGATGACCATGCCGCCCGAACCGGCGCCACCGCCACCGCCCTGGTTGCACGAGCCAGCTTGCTCGCCGCCACCACCGTGACCGCCGTCCGCCTCGATGCGACCGCGCGGGCCGATGATGATCGGGCCGAGTGCCTTGACGATCAGCACGCCGCCGCCACCGCCGCCGCCGCCGCCCTTGTTGTCGTTGACGAAGTTCGGCGTGTTGATCACGCAGTCCGGCGCGAGGTCGCCACCGCCACCGCCACCAGCACCGCCAACCGGCGCCGCCAGCTCACCGCGGATTCGGATCTGGCGCTGGCGGTTGATGCCGACGCCCCAGAAATCGTTGTCGGTGCGCGCATCGGAGAACACGCGAGCGCCCGCAGCGCCACCCGCGAGGGTGCGCGTCGTTGCGCCTGCGTTGCCGGTGCAACCGTTGCCGCCGAGGCCTTCCTGCTGTTGGAACAGCGAGCCCGTGCCGCGCAGTTCCTTGTAGAAGGGGTCGCCCTGCGTGGCGAGCGAGCCACCACCGCCACCCGATCCCAGGTTGCACGGCGAGCCGCAGGAGATGCGACCAGGCTGGCCGCCCCTCGCGGGAGCTTGGTTCGCGCCGAAACCAGCCTCGCCTTGCGGCGAGCGCTGCGTCGAGCTGGGGCTGCCCTTGCCACCATTGCCGCCAGCGCAGACACCGACGCCGCCGGCGGTCGGGAAGTTCGCAGAGTTCAGCGTGTTGACGCGGTCGCCATCGCCGCCGCGGACGGACAGCAGGCCGTCGACGCGGAACTCGTCGCGGACGAGCCACACCATCGGACGCGTGCCCTGGCCCTTCACGATGACGTTCTCAGGGATGCGAACGCTCTTGAAGTTGAACTGGCCGCCCGAAACGTTGAACGCGGGGCCGTTGCTCGGCTGAACCTGAGTGAAGTCGGTGTTGAGGATGACGCTTGCCGTCGTCGGCTCGAACATCAGTTCCGTCGAACCGCCCTCGTAGTCAAAGCTGGAGCGGATGAAGCCCGTTCCCACTTCCGCCTGCGGCTCCAAGAACGCTGCATCGAAGTCGATCTGGCTCGAGTTCGCGAACTGCTCGACGAGCGAGTCAAACTGCGGCTCGTAGGACACCTGCGTGCGGAAGGTCGCGAAGATGCGCTGGTAGGCAGCGTTCGCAACGTTCGACTCGCCGGAGATGTCCTCCGTGGTGCTCTCGACGATCACGCGAATCGTCGCGTTGTTCGGAAGCACGCCAACCGGACGCAGAACGACCGTAGAGCCGTTCAGTCCATTGGTCTCGAGCTCGACATCCGCCGGGATCCACGTGCTGACCGGGTTGCCCGTCGCGTAGTCGTCGTATTCGAGGAAGATGCGGCCGCGGTTCACGCTGGAACGGACACGGGGATCCGTGTCGAGCGCCGTCGGAACGTTGCCACTGTTCGGGTTGAGCGCTTGATCGAAGCTCAGTCGGACTTCGACCGGCGGAGCGCCAAACTTGTTCAGCGAAACGAGGTTGGCTTCCGGGGTCGGCGTAATCGCAAAGTTCGTCTTGCGCGGGCCGCCAGCCTTGACGTTGCGGAACAGTTCCGTCGGCGTCGTGCCATCCGCCGTCGTGAACCGGAACGTCTGCGGGTTGGTCAGCGACTTGCCGTTCGCGGCAAGCAGGACCGCGTTGTTGCGGCGGTCACCACCGACGAGGCGCACCAGATACGTGCGGCCCGGGCGGAACCCGCCGTTGTCGTAGTTGTCATTGGTCGGCAACGTCGGGACGAACAGCAAGCGACGACCTGGCGCGGAATCGCCGGGGCGGGTGCCAAGCTCGAAGAACCCCGTCGGCTGCTCCGCAACCGGGCTGCCGTTCAGATCCAGCACCGAGAAGCTGACCGAGTCCAACGACGCGCTGCGGACATCCACCGGCGTCGAGAAATCGAACCGGATCGGATCGTTGAGATAGAGACGGCCGCTGTTCAGCGGTTCCGTCGATACCACATCGAAGCTGCCGGAGAACGCGGAGGCAGTATCGCCCGAGCCACCGGAGCAAGCCGCGGCGGCCGCGGCAAGAGCGAGGAGGAACGAAGTCCGCAGGTTGGAATTTGGGTTCATGGCACTTGGTGTTGCCGGCCTAAGGCTGCCGGCAGCATGTCTGAACGTTTCAGAAGACTACTTTGAGCGGCGGAAAGGGCTGGAACGCGGTCCGGCGAGCCTCACTGGCCTCGCTGGAACCGGTAGGAGAGGACGAACGTGTCGATGGTCGGCGCCACCGGTGGCGTCGCGTCGATGTTGTTGCTCATGAGGTAGCGCCAGTTGACGTAGCGCACGTCGGTCGGCGTGAATCCCTCGTTGGGACCATTGAACTGCGACAAGTAGCTCGACTCGAACAACTGGTTCGGGTCCAGCACGTAGGTTGTCACCGTCCGGTTGTAGAAGTAGGTCCACCAGTTGCGCGCCACGCCAGCAGACTGGCGATCGTCGAACTTGCGGATGTGCGCGTCGCAGGCCTTGAACGGGTCCAACGGGAAGTTGGTCGCGTTGGTCTGCAGCTGAGCCGTGTAGGCGGCCGGGTAGACCGTTTGGCCGGTGCCCTGCGCCCACTCGCGCCAGTACCACGGATCGCTATCGACCTGACCCGCGGCACGGAACTGCGCCACCACCGACGTGCCACCGGGCAGCGCCGTCGACGGCGGATCGAACTCGTAGAGGAACCGCGGGCGGATGCCAGACGGGACCGCGATCGAGCCGTTCTGCGGGTTGGTGTAGTACGGGCCGAGGCGCGAATCGGCGAAGCCGTTCGGGACGCGGTGCGGGTTGTAGATATCGAGGAACCCGTTCGTGATGACGCTCGCCCTCTTCAGGAAGTCGATCATCACCCAGTAGAACGTGTTGTCGCCTGGGATCGTCGTGCCGCCAACGCCCAGCGGAGGCGGAGGCGCGTAACCACCCTGACCGTTCGGCGATGCGAAGGGTTCGCGACAGATCGGGCTCAGGTTCGGGAACGGCGGACGGCCGGCCGAATACATGCGGAAGTTCGGCGTGTTGCTGGAGGTCAGCGCGATCGAGGTCTGCCAACCAGTGAGGCCGAACGCGACGTAGCCGTTGCCCGCGGGCAACTGGGACGAATCGCACTCCACGAAGAAGTCCGCGAGCAGCGGCAACGCGATATTGCCGAGCAGGCCTTCCGTCGAGCGGTCCTGCGTGGTGTCCACGCGGATGAAGTAGTTGTTGCCGCTGTGCCAGAAGCCATTCAGGAAGGCGATCGGGCCAGTGGTGCCGTTGTCCTGAACTGCGCGGCGCGCGACGCCGTGGTTCCACGGCGAGATGATCCACGGCAGGAAGCTGATGGCCGTGTTGTTGACGTCCGAGCCGATGCCGCAAGCACCACCCTGCTCCACCATCGTCTCGTCGCGATAGACGAAGTAGGGACGACGGAACGTCGGCAACGGCAGGAAGCGGTTGCGCTGGTTCGGCTCGAGCACGACCTGCTGCGCATCGATGCGCATGTTCGAGGGCGTGTTTGCGAATGCGTTGTGCGGAGCCGGACGCGTGTCGACCTGCGCCGTCGAGGTGCCCGCGCGCAGGTTGCGCACGTAGTTGTCCTCGAACGTGGTCACGAGGCCCGAATCGGGGAACGTCGGCAGTGCGCCGAAGTTGCCGACGCAGGGTTCTGGGCGACGCTCGCTGTGCCCGAGGCGCAGCGTGACCTTGTCGAACTCGTCGAACTCGATCGGGGCTCCGGTGTATGGGGCCCAATACATCTGCTCGATGTCGAGGTTGAAGTCGAACGGATCCGTGCGCGACAAGCTGAGGTCGATTTCGCGCCAAACGGTCTGCAGACGGCAGCCGTAAGGGTTGAAGGGGTTCTGCAGACCCTGCCCGAGCGGGGCGGTCGCAGAGTTGCTCGAGATCTGCTGCTCACCTGCAGCCTGTTCCGGGCACCAGCGAAGCACCGAAGCCTGCGGGTCCACCGGTGCTTGGTTGAGGTCGTCAGCGATGCGACGGAGACGCGTGGTCGGGCGGCCTTCGAGGCGGCCATCGACGCGCGAGAACGCACCGAACACGTCCGCCAGCGGCGTCGCGCGAGCGTTCGGCACAGCGCCGTTGCCCTGGACTTCTTCCGGCAGGTAGTAGGACGGGTTTGGGTCCTCGTCAGAGTTCGCCATCGTGCGCACGACGGACACCGCAAGGTTGTCCTCGAACTGCGGACGGCCCGCGGCGGAGCGCGTATCCAACGTGAAAGGAATCACGAGGCCGCGCGCGCGGTTGGGATCGTTGGTCTGCAGGTCGATCGGGTTGCCCGCGAGGTCGCGGATGCCCTCGTCACCGGCGATCACGTGCAGGTAGTAAGGACGAGGTCCGTCCTGCCGCATCGCCTGGTCGAGGAAGAAGCCTTGCAGCGGCTGCAGGCGCAGCGTGGTCTGCGAGCCGTCCTCGTCGAGCGCGCGCGAGCCAACCAAGTGCGGAGTGCGGAACTTGGCGAGGTTGAACGAAGAAGGCGCCATGCCGACGCCAGCGGGCGCACCCGTCGCATCCGCGACGCGCCACGGACGCGTCGAGATGAACTGGTCGATCTGCACCTGGTCAACGAGGTCGCGGGTCGCGAAGTAGAACGTGTCGGCCGACTTCACCGTGCCCTGGAAGTCCACCGGCTTCGTGAAGCGGATCACTGCACCCGCGAACGGCGAGATGTTCTCGTTGGGCTGACTCGGCGTGCCATCGAACTGCGGCAGCGGCGTTGGCGTGAACAGACCGAAGTAGCGGGGATCATCGCCAGCGCGCAGCACGGCGCCCGTGTTGGCGTCGATGCGACCACCCTGGTACTCGGTCACGAGCAGCGCGCGCGGCGCGTTGTTGCGCAGCCAAGCATCCAGCTGAGCCGGATCCTGCGGGAAGTCCGGGCGGTTACTCGGATCAAGGGCTTCGAGGCCGGGAACGAAGCGGACCAGCACGTCGACGTGCTGGACGGCCGGCTGCCCAGCGTCATCCTCTGGGTCCGCGACGACCTCGGTCACGCCAAACGGAACCGAGTTGCCTTCGACCAAGAAGCGGAACACGTCCCCGCGGTCGATCTCGTGCGAGATGCCCGCCTTGTAGACGCGAATGCGCATCGTGCCCGAGCTGACCCGGTCGACGCGTTCCAGGTAGGTCGACAGTTCGCCGACGAGGCGCGGAGGCTCGGTATCGAGCACAAAGCCGCGCGCGAGGTTGGGGCTCGAATCGCCGCTGTTGCCAGAACGGAAGTCGCGGACGATCGCCGGACGGCCCGAGTTGTTGATGCCCGAGTAGCCATCGGAACGCAGGCCCGGGATTGCGAGCGGACCTTCGAGAGCCAGCGCCACGCGAATGTTTGCGCCGACGTTGTCCGGCGAAGGAGGCAGACCAGCCGCGTTGTTGCGCGTTTGGTATTGGAGGCCCTCGCTGCCCAGCAACACTGGGTCGAGCAGCAAGCTGCGCTCCTTGACGACGATGCGGACCGGCAGCGGCACGAAGTTGCCAGCCTGCGATGGGTCACCAGCGACCTGCAGGAGTTGGACGGCTTCCGTGTTGCGCAAGCCCGTCACTTGGCCGTTGGCATCGCGGATGACAAAGAAGTCGTCCGTGACTCCGACCGGTCGGGTGAAGTTGAGGCGCACCGCAGCATTGCGGGGAACCACCGTGTAGGGCTGCCCCGGCCCGCCTTGGCCAACGAGCAGAGGCGTGACCAACGAGACATCGCGATCCAAGTCGCTGAACAGCTGATCGAACGCGGCAGAGCCGATTTCTCGCGGAATGAACACGCGCGGCTGCAGCGTGTCGGGATCGGAGCTGAGGAAGTCGTAGCGAACCTCGGAGTCTGTCTTGCCCTCCGATGCCGTGCCCGCGATGCGCTCATCCCGGATCTCGCGACCGATCAGCACATCCTTCTGGAACAGCTCGACACTCTGCCCATCGCTCGTCGTGCGGATGCCGTAGATGTCCGCCAACCGGCCGTATTCGACGGAGCTGACCTGATTCGTGGAACTCGGCGTGCCGACGCCAGCGTCCCCGGTCGTGCCCCCACCGCCGCCGCTGCAGCTAGCCGAGACGAGTCCGAACAGAACGAAACCGGAGGCACGGAGTGCTGCACGGGCCTTGGTCAGGCCGGTCGTGTTGCTTGCCATAGTGTGCACGGAAATGGGGTTCTCGGAGCAACCGTGGGGACGGGTGCGGTCGTCTGCTGAGTGCAAAGCTTCTCCGCGGGCCAGAATGCAGAAGAAATCGGATGCACGCAGCATGAAAGCTGAGGGGAGTTCTGTCGGGACTGCGACGCCCGGGCCAAAGCACGGCAGCGCGCAAGAGGGGAGTCAGAGGGGTTCAAGAATCATGCCGAGAGACCAAGTGGAGGCAAGCCTCCCCAAGCCCCAGCGGAAACAGGACTTCGAACGGCCAGCCGGAAGACCGTCGTGCGTGGGACCGCGCACCGCAGGCAAGTGTAGTGCGAATCCGCTCAGTCGGTGCCGCCTCGTATCTGGAAGCCGGCGGCACGAGCTTGCTCCTCGGACTCCAGCCAAACCCGCTGGTCCGGGTCCATGCCGCGCAGCACTTCGACGGTCACCGGCACGCACCACCGCTCCTGTGCGTGCCCGAGATAGCGAACGACCAGTTCGCGCTCGCAGTAGGCGCACTCGAGCGACGGCGGCTCCCCGATAGCCTGGCGCACCCGGAAGTCGCGCTCGAGGTAGCGCACACCCTCGCCGTTGGTGATGCAGCGCTCGTTACGGCACCGCAAGAGGCTCCGCGCATCGATTCCGGGAGTGGTCGCGCGCTCGGCTCGCGGCGTGGATCGCAACTCGATGCGGCCCAGCAGATAGGCCATCAACGCCATGCGAATGGGCACCCCGAGCTCTGCCTGCCGGAAGTAGACCGAGCGAGGGTCGTCGTCGACGTCGTAATCGATCTCATCGACGCGCGGCAACGGATGCATGATGCGCGCGTCTTTGGCCGCAGCGGCACGCAGCGTTTTCGTCGATAGACGCGGGTAGTTCTTCGTCTCCTCGCCCGAGTGCCGCTCACGCTGGGCGCGAGTCATGTAGATCGCGTCGATGCGGTTGACCTCCACAGGCGTCAGTTGCGTGAACAAGGACAACTGATGCGGCTCGCTGGCCGTCAGATATGCCGCAGCATTGCTGCTGCCGGCGAGCCCAGGAAGGTCCGCAACGCTGGCGACCGCTGTCTTGACGCCAAAATCGCGACGCAGCCTGCGCAGCACGTAGTCCGGCAGTTCGAAGCCCGGGTAGGGCATCGTCACGATGTTCGCGCGGAATCGTGCCAGCGCGTAGCAGAACGAGTGGATCGTGCGCGAATACCGCAGGTCGCCGCAAAGGACGACCTCGAGTCCGTCGAGTCGGCCCTTCTCTTTGTAGAGCGTGTAGAGGTCGCACAGTGTCTGCGTTGGATGCTCGTGAGATCCGTCGCCGCCGTTGATCACGGGCACACGCGCGTAGCGAGCAGCAACGCGAGCCGCGCCGTCCTCAGGATGGCGCACCACGAGAATGTCTGCGTAGCTCCCACCCACGACGCGCACCGTGTCCGCTAGCGACTCGCCTTTGCTGCGGCTCGTGGACTTCTCGTCGGCTGCCGTGATCACGCCGCCGCCGAGGCGAAGCATCGCAGACTCGAAGCTGAGCCTCGTTCGCGTGCTCGGCTCGAAGAACAGCGTCGCCATGATCGACCCGCGACAGAGGTCTGACCACGCGTGCAAGTTGTCGCGGAACTGGTCGGCGTGATGAAACAGCTCGAGGATCTCCTCGGTGCTGAGGTCTTCGATGGAAACGAGGTCGCGCTTGCCCTCGCCGCCTGCGCGCGCGCTTGCTGCACTCATGGAGTCACTCTTGGCGCTGCGCGTGCCGTTCTTTTGGCCCGCGCGGCGCGGCGGATCATGCCGTTCTGACGCCACACGCGGAAGCCAACTCCGACAGCGCCTGGAACTGCGCTGCATCGACTGCAGCGGCGCCTCCGACCGGACCTGCTTCGGGCAGCCCGCGAGCCTCGCGCAACATCTCCCCCATCGTCGCGCGAATCGATGGCGCGCTGGCGAGATCGGATGCGTGAACGCGCGCAAGCGGCTTCATGGCAACGGGCCAATCGACCGCCACACAATCAGCCTTCGAGGCGACGACGAGCGCTCCCGCGGCGGCGATCGCCAGATCCGATCGCGATGGTGCTCGATCTTGCGCCACGACCAGCAGGACCAAATCTGCCGACTCGCGCGCGCGTCGCGATTGAACAAGCGCCTTCGCGTCCACCCCGTCGAGCCCTTCCGCCTCGCCTGCGGTGTCCATCACTTCGTAGGGGTAACCGGAGAGCGCGGTGATCTCCGTGACCGCGTCCCTGGTCAAGCCTGCAAGGGGACCGGCGAGCGAGCGCTCCTCGAACACAAGGCGGTTGAACAACGTCGACTTGCCGGCGTTTTGCTCGCCGACGATCGCAAGCTTCGCAGGCACGGCGAGCGCCATCGAAATGCGCGAACGAGCCATCGCGCGCGCGAGTTCTTGCTGACATTCCGCCCGCGGCATGCGCGCAACCTGGGCAAGCCAAGCAGGGAAGTCGCACTCGATCTGCTCCAACGCGAGCATTGCCTGCTCACGAGAGAACGAGGTCTCCAGCAACCGCTGTTGGGCGCTGCGCAGCGGCTCGCGAAGCTCACCGAATGCCGCAGCCACGGCATCGAGCAGCGCGATGCCGCCATGCAGATGGACCTCCAGCCCAAGCGCCCCGCGATCCAACACCAACACATCGTCGACGATGCCAGAAGGCAGCCGAAACTCCGCTCGCTTCGGCGGCCCAAACGGCGCCAGCATGACCTCCTCGCCGGACGCCGTCCGCAACCGCTGGAGCACGGAGTGTCTTTCGCCCTCGGTTGCACGGACAACGGCGACGCCGCCTTGCCCGCGAGGAGTCAGCAGTTCCATCGCGCTTCTTCCGCGAGGATGCGTAGCCCTGCGTGGACCAAATCTGGCTCCAAGCGAGGTCGAAGCCGCCCGCGCAGCAGGTAGTCCTCAGCATGGCCACCGGTGAGCACCACAGTCGCGGGACCGCGAGCTGCGGCCACGGTGTCCGCGACAATCCGTTCCACGGCGCCGCAGAACGCAATCAGCGCGCCCGTGCTGACGGCATCGGCGGAAGACCGCGGCGGGATCGCGACAGCTGCGCGAGGCACTGCGCGCGGCAACCCCGGAGTAACGATCGCCATGCCCTCCACGATGGCGCGCAAGCCGGGCGCAATCGCGCCGCCACAGAACGTGCCGTCCTCCTCGACAAGGTTGACCGTAGTGGCGCTGCCACAATCGATGACGATCGAGCGACCGTGTCGTCGATGCGCCGCGAGCGCCGAGATCCACCGATCAGGCCCCAGAGTCGAAGGCGTTGCGTAGTCGAGCCGAAGGGGGCACGGGAGATCCATGCCCGCGATCGCTACATCGATCCCCCGTCGACGCAACGTGGAGACGGCGCTGTCGAGCCCCCCCTTCACCACCGTGACGGCCACAGCCGCGCGCGGCAGGTCCGCACCGAGGAACGCGTCGAGGGAATCGCTCGGCGACAGACGCGCTCTACGACCGCATTCCCCGTGCAGCATCACATCGAGGGTGCTGTTGCCGCGATCGATCGTGAGCAACATGGGCCGCTAACCTGGACGCCGCGTCGGCTCAGCGGTTGGGAGCTTCGATGATGCGCTCGACCTCGCGGCCGTCGCTGAGCAACTTCACGACGAACGTGCGCGTGCCGCGGTTGTATTGCCGCTTGCCGACCGCCATCGCATCGGCCTTCGTGCTCACGGGCTCACCGTTCACGGACAGGATCAGGTCGTTGCTTTGCACGCCGTAGCGCGCAGTCAGATCGGGGGCGACGTTGAGCACTCGCAATCCGCGCAGACCGCTGCCCGTGCGGCTCACGTAGGAGTCGACGTTGATGCGGTCCATGAACGTCTCTGGCGACTCCTGCATCAGCTGTTGGTCCTTCTTGCTGATGAAGACCTTGTTGCCGAGCAGCGTGGTTTCCTCGACCTCCTTCCAGCCGCTCGCCGATTCTGGCGCAGCAGCCGTGCGCACTTCGCGCGGCTGCGATTCATCGCCGCGCTGGATCTCCACGACTGCGCGCATGACGTCCTCGCTGATCTCCAGCGACGTCTTGAACACTTCCTCCTCGAGCGGCTTCGGCAGCGTCGCAGGATCCTGGCCTTCGACCGGCTGCGCCGAACCACCGCGCACGAAGTAGGCAGAGCGAGCATCCTTGGCGACTCGCACCAAGCGCACGTCCTGGAACGGAGGCCACAACGTCGCTTCGTTGCGCGGCGACCCGTCGCCCACGACCCAGACGCGTTGAATGAACTCTTGGCCCGCGCTGGAAGTCGGAACTTGCGTCGAAGCCCCGGGGCGCGCACCGCCCGGCCTGCCGCCGCCCGGCCGTCCGCCGGTTCGTCCGCCAACACCGTCCGCAGCGCCAGCGGGTGCTGAGGCCGCGGCGCCGGACTGGTTCTCGAGCAGATACCAATTCGGCGGCTGCACGGAGGCGACATCCTTGTAGCGGATGATCACGTGCGACTGACCAGCCTTGCCGTCCGTCGAGGTGTCGCACATCAGCGAGACCAACTCGATCACATCGGAGAGCGGGCGGACATCGGCGACCTTGGGCTGCTGCACTTCCTCGATCGCAGCCTTGGTCTCATCCGCCTTGCGCAGATCCTTGCCGACGAGGTTGGGCGCCATGAACCGCGCCTTCCACGGCGCAGTTTGGTAGTTCCACGAGAAGTTGCTGGGCCCGTCGCCCTTGCCCTTCGACAGCCGCTCCTCAGCCTCCTTGATGCCCGACTCGGAGATCTTCGTCCGCAGCGCGCCATCGCTCTCTTGCAGCGATTGCATGAAGTTGTAGCCGGCGAGCCCCAGCAGGCCCGTCGAGATCGCATAGAGGAACAGGTTGACCGGCAGTCTCATCAGCGGTTGGGCAGTCTAGCCATCGGGAAGCACCAGGACATAGGACTGTCCAGTCGCCCTACGACGGATCGACGCAAGCTTCCTTCCCGCGCCGTTCGGGACCGGATGAGAAGTCGCTCAGGCGAACGGGCGAACCTGCCCGCCCTGCGTGATGCCGCGCATCTGCATCTTCAGCTCGTCCGGGCTATCCGACGCCAGCAACGCGTCCTCCAGGCTGATGTTGCCCGCCTGGAACAGGCGGATCAGCGACTGGTTGAACGTCATGGTGCCGTAGTAGCTGCCCTCGGCAAGCGCCTTGGGCAGGCTGCGCGTCTGCCCTTGCTCTAGCAGTTCGCGGACGGTCGGCGTGTTGATCAGCAACTCGACGGCCGGGACCATCGCCGTGCCTTCCTTGTTCTTGATCAGACGCAGCGACACGACGCCGGCGAGATTGAGCGCCAGTTGCAGACGAACGAGTTCGTGCTGGTGCGGCGGGAAGAACGTGATGATGCGCTCGACGGTTTGCACTGCGTTGACCGTGTGCAACGTCGAAAACACCAAGTGGCCCGTCTCGGCCGCGGAGATCGCTGCCTGGACCGTCTCCGCGTCGCGCATCTCGCCGATGAAAATCACGTCCGGCGATTGGCGCACCGCTTGGCGCAGCGCGGACGAGAAGTTGGATACGTCAACGCCCACCTCACGCTGATTCACGATCGACCGCTTGTCCTCGAAGCGGTACTCGATCGGATCCTCGATCGTGATGATGTGCTTGTTCATGTTCCGGTTCACGTACTCGAGCATCGCGGCGAGCGTCGTGGACTTGCCGGAGCCCGCCGTGCCGGTTGCGAGCACGAGGCCGCGCTTCATCGAGGCGAGGCGCTTCAACGATTCGACGGGAAGGTTGAGCTCCTTGAACGAAGGGATCTCCTCCTTGATCGCGCGGAACACGAAGCCCGTCTCGCCGCACTGATTGAACACATTGCAGCGGAAACGACCGACGCCCGGCAATGCCACGGCGAGGTCCGTAGCACCCGTGGTGCGATACTCTTCCTTGTGGCGCTCCGTGAGCACCTCGTCGAGGTAGCCCCGCATGACCGCACGAGTCAGCGGCTGGTCGCCAACGAAGCGAATCACGCCGGATTGACGAATCGCAGGACAACCGCCGGTCTTCAACACGAGGTCAGAAGCACCTTCCTTGACCATCATGCGAAGGAAGTCACTGAGCTTGGGGTCGCCCGTGGTCGTGTTGGGCTGCGTGATGACGTTGTCGGTATCCATGCGAAAAGCCTCCGATCCCGGCTCTATCGGCAGAATCCCGCAGCAAATCCCCATTCGTGCCCCAGCGCTCCATGCCAGCGGACTCCTCGCCCGCGAGCGGCACGCTAGGCCGTCTCGGCGAGGGTTCGCGTGCCCTCGATCACGAGATCCCGCAATCCCTTCTGCATCGCGCTGGAGATGCGCAACACCTCGTGGCCCAACGAAGCCTCGAGTTCGGTGGCGCAGCGCTCCGAGTCTTCGTCCTCGACCTTGGTCGCAACCACGATCGCCGGCCTGCTCGCCAGCGCCTCAGAGTGCGCCGCCAACTCTTGCCGAACCGTGCGATAGGCCTCGGCAGGAGGCTGCAGCGCGAGTTCACTGCAATCGACGAGGTGCAGCAGAAGCCGCGTGCGTTCGATGTGCTTCAAGAACTTGTCGCCGAGGCCCTTGCCGAGGTGCGCGCCCTCGATGAGTCCCGGGATGTCCGCGATGACGAACGTGCCGCCGCCAGGCCCCTCCGCGA
>CAIYFF010000358.1 GCA_903925435.1 uncultured Planctomycetota bacterium
CTTCGCGCGATACCACCACTGCTGCAACGCATGAATTGCGCCGATGCGCGCCACGTAGTCGCGGTCCGCGCTGCAATCGAGCACAGCGTCGAGGAGTTCTTTGGATGCCGCGAGTGACGAAAAGCGGTGGCGGAATGCGCGCAGCGCGCCGCGACGCGTGCGCACATCGTCGCTTGCAAGCGCAACGGCCAAGGCGCTCTGCGCGGCGTCGCTGCGACCCATGGCGCGCAACGCAATGGCTGCAGCGCGCGAGACTGCCTTGCACGGATCCGCGAGGGCGCGCGCAAGCGGATCGATCGCCGCAGCAGACCACGACTCTTCGCGAGTGTTCCAAGCGGCACGCTGCAGCGACAGCGCAGCAGCTTCTCTCAGCAAAGGCTCAGGCGAAGCTAGCGCCGCCAGCATGCGCGAGAGTTGCGCAGCGTCCGAAGCGCTCCACTGCGACGCGAGCCAGTCGAGTTCGGTCAACAACGGCCCGGACTCTCGCGTTGGACGCGCTGGCGCTGGAGACACAGAGGTGTCCTCGGGCCACATACGCGACAGGAAGATCACAGCCCAGTGCGTCTCGAGATACGGCGTGCGGAACAACTCGCCCTGCGGGTCTACCCATCCGCCGAACTCAAGCTGCCGCGACAACACGAGCCGGCTTGCGCGATCGAGGATGGCAGTGCGTTGCTCCACATCCTCCGGCATGCCGGTCTGAAGCAGCGCATACGCCGCCATCGCGGTGAAGAACGTGAGCGATGCGGCGCTGGGCTGGTCGAGCGCACGCACGGCATCCAGCTCGTTGACCTGCAAGTTGGTCAGATACTCAGCCGTCACGAAGCCGCCGTCGTCATGGATGCGCGCGAGCAGATTGCGCATGTTCGCGCGGATCGCTTCCGCATGACGCTCGCGGTCCATCAGGGCCATGCCGAGCGATTGCTCGACAAAGTCCTCGTTGTCCTTCACGCGCGCGGTGCCGATCAGGTTGGACATGTGGTCCGCGAGGCTGCGCCACTCGTCCTTGCCAGTGCGCTGCGCCATCGCGTCGAACAAGCGCCAAGCCTCTGTCGCAACGCGAGCATCGGAGATTGGCCTGTTGCCATCGAACTCGAAGTTGCCGCCTTCGGTGCGGTCGCCGCGGCGCGGCAGCTCCGTTCGCTCCCCGTAGACCAGCTTCGCAAAGTGCGCGGGACCGGAGATTGCGTCCGTGCGGCGACCGCTGACATGCTCTTCGAACTCGCAGAGCATGGTGCCGACGCGCGCGATGCCGACTGTTGGCGCGAGGTCGAAGCGCGCCCACGTCGCGTCCTCGTGGCCATACAGCGGAACGCCGACCTCGTAGACGCGATCGATCAAGTTGCGGAACGGAGCGGTCTCGTGAAGGCGATAGCCGTTCCGTGATGCGGCAAGGTTGGCGAGGACCGGGTAGTGGCCCGCATGGCAAGCAAAGCAGCGCGTCGTCTCGTCGGTGTTGGCCGCAATGCGAGTCCGCACCGCTCCGCCGCGCGGCACGTTGGCAAAGAAGCTGTCGCCAGCCTCGGCGAGATACTCGGCTGCAAGGCGCACCGCGGCCCGCGGATCCGTGTATGGCGGCGGATCGAACAGCTTGGTGCGCAGCGTGTAGGACGGATGGTTCGCCTTCACGTGCAGCCAATACGAGCCCTTGCCGATCACGCGCGTCAGGAACTTCCAGCCCGCGATGCTCGCGTCTTGGTTGTCGTGCCGCACCTCCGTCGGATCCTTGCCGCGCGTGTAGGGCACCAGGCGTCCCACTTCATCGCGCACGTAGATGCGCATCGTTGCGGGCACGTCACGGTCGGGGCAATCGAGCGTGAAGAACGCGAGCTTTGGCTGTTCTTCGTTCCAGGTGAACCGGAACC
>CAIYFF010000359.1 GCA_903925435.1 uncultured Planctomycetota bacterium
CGACTCGTGCTGTGGAGCGCCGGCAACCACGTCTATCGCAGCGACCGCTACGCGCATCTCGACAACCGCGGAGCGAACGCGCAGTGGTCGCCGGTAAGGAACGGCGGCGGCATCACCGCGCAAGTCGTGTCGGAGAAGCTCGGCCTCACGGACGACGGCACGGCGACCGCGTTGTGCGAGTCGCCGCGCGTGCGCGACTTGCTGTATGTCGGCACCGACGACGGCGCGCTCTGGCGCGGCGAGATCGGCGGTGAATGGATGCAGCTGCAGGACAACCTGCCCGGCATGAACGGCGCGCGCTACGTCAGCGACGTCGCCGCGTCGTTCCATCGCGATAGCCGCGTCTACGTGACGCTCGACGGCCACCGCAGCGACGACATGCGCACGTATGTGTTCGTGTCGGACGACAAGGGCGCCACGTGGACCTCGCTCAGCAACGGGCTGCCGAGCTTCGAGCCGTGCTACGCAATCGCCGAAGACCCGCGCAACGAGAACCTGCTGTTCCTCGGCACCGAGTATGGCTGCTACGTGTCGCTCGATCGCGGCGACCACTGGTTTCCGCTCGGCAAGGAGTTGCCCGTGGTCGCGGTGCGCGACCTCTTCGTGCACGACCGCGACGCAGATCTCGTCGTCGCGACGCATGGCCGCGGTGTGTTCACGATCGACATCGCGCCGTTGCGCGCATTCGATTCAGCCGCGAGCAAGCGTGCGATCCACCTGTTCCCGCCAGAGGACGCGATCCTGTGGCGCATGCGTTCGCGCGGGCTCACCGGCGATCGCGGCTACTTCGCGAAGAACCCGCCCTACGGCGCGCCGATCCACGTGCATTGCGCATCCATGCCGGAGCAGAAGCCCGTCGTCACGATCCACGACGTGACCGGCAAGGAAGTCGCGAAGGTCGAAGGCGAACTGCGAAAGGGACTGCAGACGCTGCACTGGGACGCGCGCATTGGCGGCAAGCTCGCCAAGCCCGGCGCGTATTCGGCTCGCATGACAGAAGGCAAGGCGACGCAGATCCACGCATTCCGTCTGCTGCGGGATCCCGAGTCCATCGCCAACGACGACGACGCAGCGCGCCCCTCGGCGGCGACCAAGCAGGAGGAACTCCGATGAACGCATCCCCCATCGTCCGTTCGCATGCCGCGTGGATTCTCGCGCTCGCCGCGGCTGCCTCGCTGCGCGCGCAAGCGACCGACCTCGAGCACTTGAAGACCAACGTGCTCGGCCAGATGCAGTGGAAGGAGCTCGGCCCCGTCTCGTTCGGCGGTCGCATCGTCGACATCGAAGCGCATCCGCAGAACCCCAACGTGTTCTGGATCGCAGCTGCAAGTGGCGGACTGTTCCGCACCGACAACCGCGGGTTGACGTTCGCGCCGCAGTTCCAGAACGCCTACTCGATCTCGATCGGCGACCTCGCGGTCGCGCCATCCGCGCCCGACGTGCTCTACGTCGGAACCGGCGAAGCCAACAACCAGCGCAGCAGCTACTGGGGCAACGGCGTGCACAAGTCCACAGACGGCGGCATGACGTGGACTCATGTGGGCCTCGACGGCACGGACCACATCGGCCGCATCGTGGTGCACCCGCAGAACCCCGACATCGTGTATGTGGCGGCGCTCGGCGCGCTCTACCGCAGCAACGACGAACGCGGTCTCTACAAGACGCAAGACGGCGGCAAGACCTGGACGCGCTGTTTGTTCGTGTCCGCCGACGCGGGTGTCGTCGACATCGCGATGGATCCGCGCAACGCCGACGTGCTCTACGCGGCGAGCTACGAACGACGCCGCCGCGCATGGGACTTCCGCGAAGGCGGGCCCGGCAGCCGCGTCCACAAGTCGACCGACGGCGGAGCCACGTGGACCGAACTCGGCGGCGGTTTGCCGAAGGGCGAGCTTGGCCGCATCGGCATCGCAATCGCGCACGCGAACCCCGATGTGATCTACGCGTCGATCGAGAACCTCGAGCCAGACACCGCGCCGCCGCCC
>CAIYFF010000360.1 GCA_903925435.1 uncultured Planctomycetota bacterium
GCTGCAGCGGGAGAAGTCACCGCGAGGATCTTGCCGACAACGGCAGGATGCGCAACAGCCGCGGCTTGCGGCGCGCCGCGCACGCTCGACAATCGCGCGTTCGCCTCCACTGCCGCATGCGACGCCAAACTGCACTGCTGACGTTCTTCTCGCTCGCGCTCTCGTGCTTTGCCGCAGCGCAGCAACCACCAGCCGCGGTGAAGGTCACGGGCCGCGTGGTCACGTGGCAGGGCAAGCCGGTCGTCGGCGCCGCAGTCGCCTACGCCGGCGAACGCGCGACGACGACTGCGGAGATCCTCAAGAACGCGCCATTGCGCACGGATGCCGACGGCAAGTTCTCGATCGACTGCCCGATCCGCGGCGACAAGAACGACGCCGACGCGCCGATGCTGATGATCGCGCAGAAGGGGATGGCCTCGCTCGGCTTCGCCGTCAACTTCCGGCACAAGGACATGGAGAAGGGCATTCGCATCCTGCCGCGCGAGGACACCGACCTCGGCGACCTGGTGTTGCCCGAAGGCGAGCGGCTGTTTGGCCGCGTGCGCGACAAGGAGGGCAACGGGATGCCAGGCGTGCGCGTCGTTGCGCGTGACCTGCTCGACAACCATCGCGCGCTGCCGGGGCCGCGCACGCAGTGTCGCTGCATCGCGGTGACGGACCAGAGCGGCATCTTCTCGCTGCCGACGACGTTGCCGACCGCGGTGACGCTCGAGTTCAACGGCAAGGGCTGCTATCGCCACACGCAAGCTCCGGTCAGCGTCGGCATGCCGCTCGAAGTGACGCTGCACGAAAGCGGCGAGATCGCGGGCCGTGTTCTCGACGCAGAAGGTCGCGGCGTCGAAGGCGCGTTGGTCACTGCGGTCTACGAACGGCGCGGGCCGGTGTCGAAGACGCGCTCGGGACCAGGCGGCATCTTCTCGTTGCCGCTCGACTACGACGCGCGCTATCGCGTGATGGCATCGCGCAGCGACGACAGCAAGGACGGCACGCGTTCGATCACACGCAGTCGCGAGTCAGACTCGATGCGCGGCCCCGCTGGCAACCTCGACTTGCAACTGCCAGAAGAACAAGCAGCCGAAGACAAGTCGGGCCGCAAGCAAACGCTTCGTGTCGAGGCGTATGCCGCAGACGGAACGCCCGTTGCGGGCATTCGCGCAGCAGCTGTGTGGCAACCGCACGCGCTGCAGAACTCCAACTACATGGAGTATCTGCTCGGCACGGCGCTGCCCGAATGCAAGCCGTCCGACGACCACACGGCGATGGTCTTTGGACCGCAAGACAAGGAAGGCCAAGCCGGCATCGTGCGCGCGGTGGCAAAGGGCTACGCGCCTGCCACGCAGCGCGACGTGGAGTGGGCCGAGCTTGAAGACGAGTCGCAACGAAAGCCCGTCACACTGCGCATGACCAAGGAATCGAGCGTCGCGGGCCGCGTCGTCGACGAACGCACGGGCGCACCGGTCGCGGGCGCGCAAGTGTGGGCAATGCCGCAGATGGATCCGTCGCAGGGCAGCTACAACAACAACCGCGGCGCGCCGGATGACGCGGTTGTCACCGCGGCCGATGGATCGTTCCGCGTTGGCGAACTCGGCGAAGGCTCGTGGATCCTCCGCTTCACGCACAAACAACGTCCGCCCACGCCCGCCGCAACGATCGACCTGAAGGCCGAAGAACATCGCACGGGCTTCGATCTCAAGATCGCAGAAGGCGCGCGAATCGCTGGCCATGTGACCGGCATGGAGATCCCGCTCGGCGCCAAGGTCTTCTTGCACCCGCTGCAGACGCCGCGCTTTGGCGGCAACAGCAGCTTCATCAGCTACAGCAGCTCGGCGCAGAAGCCTGACAACGCGCGCCCCATCGCGCTCGACGGGTCGTTTGAGTTCTCGGGCATGGCGCTCGGCAACTACCTGCTCGTGGTCGACCTGCCATCACCGCCGCGCTGCGGCGGCTCGCTCTCGGTGCCGCTGGAGCCCATACGCGTGCGCGCAGACGGCCTACAACGCGACTTCGACGGTTCGGCGGACTTGCCCGGCAAGATCCGCGGCAACGTCGCGTTCTCGCGCGCAACGCCGACCGACGTGTCGCTCATGATCGTGGCGGAGCAAGTCGGCGAGGACCCCAACGAACAAGTGTTTGGCTCGCGCATGCAGATCCAAGGGCCGCGCGCGTTCGTGCAACCTGATGGCAGCTATGAGCTGCGCGTGGCGCCGGGCTTCCATCAACTGCGACTCGTCGATGCATACACCGGCTTGTTGCTCGCGTCGGGATCCGAGCGCGTGCGCGTGCTCGCAGGAACGGAGGCGACACTCGACATCAGCGCGGCCCTGATCGAACTGCGCTTTGCGCTCGCTGCGGAGCAAGAAGGCAAGGCGACGGCGCTCGTCGATCGCATCGAACTGCGGCACACGCCAAAGCCCGATCCGAAGCAAGGCGGCCGCGTCCAGGTGTTTGGCGGCAACGACAACTACGACCAGGGCATCGGCATCGACGTGCCAAGCGGCGCATCGGAACTGCGCGCATTCGTCCCCGAAGGCACCGTCACGGTGCTCGCGCGCAACAACATCCAACAGATCCGCCGCGACCAAGACCGAGGCAACAACCCGCCGCTATTCCGCGAGGAGTTCGAACTCACCGAGCAGGATGGCGCGCGCAAAGAAGTGACGCTGAAGATCGCGCCGCCGCAGGATCTCGAAGGCGCGAAGCCACAAGAAGATCCCGCGCGAGAGAAGGACGAAGACGGCTAACCGAGACGCAGCTCGCGATCCTTGCTCACCAGCCCATCTTCGCGCGCAACGTCGTGATGTGCGCGACGTGGTGCCGGCCGTGCCACTCGTAGATCGACAGCAGATCGTCGAGCGTCATCGCGCCGTTGTCGGGGTGCATCAGCGTGCGCGCAAAGTGCTCAGCCTTGCACGCGCGAAGGCAATGCGCCCAACGTTCGTGGATCGATGTGACGAGCAGCAACGAGCCGCCGATCGCGCCGCGGCGCGCGTCGTCGAGTTCGGCCCACGACTCCTCGTCCCACACCTTCACCAACGGCGCGTCTTCGGTCAGCAACAGCTTGGTGCGCACGTAGGCGTTCACGTGGCTGTCGGCGATGTGGTGCACGACC
>CAIYFF010000361.1 GCA_903925435.1 uncultured Planctomycetota bacterium
GCCATACTCCGCGTCGACGAAGCCGCAGTTGTAGTTGATCATCACGACGCCGCCGTTCTTGCTGAGCGCGCGCAGCATGTCGTCGGTGATGTTGCGCGGGTGCTCGCAGATCGCGCGCATCGAGCTGTGCGAGCAGATCACCGGCGCGCGCGTGACCGCGAGCACATCGGCGAACGTGCGGTCCGACACGTGGCTGACGTCGACCATCATGCCGAGCCGGTTCATCTCCTTGACCACCTTCTGGCCAAGCGTGTTGAGGCCGCCCCAACGCGGCACCGAGTCGGCGCACGAGTCGGCGTATTCGTTGTGGTTGGTGTGCGTGAGCGTCATGTAGCGGACGCCGAGTTGGTGGAACATGCGCAGCAGCGCGAGTTGCCCCTCGATCGCGTGGCCGCCTTCGATGCCCATGCACGCCGCGTGCTTGCCGCTTGCGAGCGCGCTGCGGATCGACTCCGTCGAATCGCACACCGCCATCTGCTGCGGATAGCGATCGGCCGTGCGCACGAGCCCGTCGATCATCGCGAGCGCGCGGCGAGCGCTGCCGTTCGGCGTGCCGGCGTCCTGCGGCCGCGGCCAGTCCTCGTCGCCTTCGGCTTTGGCAAACAGCTTGTGCTCGTCGCCGTAGAACCGCGACGCGACGTAGATCGAGTAGAACGCGACGTCGAGACCGCCCTCGCGGATGCGCGGCAGGTCCATGTGGCCGTCCTTCGCGCGCGGGCCCATGTCGAAGCCCTCGTCGAGAATGCGGCTCGTCGTGTCGGTGTGCGTGTCGACGACGACTGCGTCGTGGTGCAGTTTCCACGCGCGCTGCCACAGCGCTGCATCGAGGCCACTCGGGGCGGTGGGGGTTTCGTTTTGAGCGCAAAGGAGCGCTGAGAACGCGAACGACACTGCAGACGCGCGCTTGAGCATCCGGGGATGGTCCTCTATGCAAGACCCTTTGCAAGCGAGCCCGGAGCCCCGACGACGTTGCGACTCTTTGCCATCAGCGACCTGCACCTGAGCTTCGGCGTCGACAAGCCGATGGACATCTTCGGCGACCACTGGGCCGGCCACGCGGACAAGATGCGCGAGGCCTGGGACTCGATGGTCGGGCCAGACGACTGGGTTCTCGTCGGCGGCGACACGTCGTGGGGCCTCGTTTGGAAGGAGGCAGCGCCTGACCTCGAATGGCTCGGCGCGCGCACCGGGCGCAAGGTGCTGATCCGCGGCAATCACTGCACGTGGTGGCCGCGCGGGACGGGCGTTCGCGACAAGCTGCAGAAGCTCATGCATCCCTCGATCCACTTGCTGCAGGGCAATGCGTTCCGCCTCGACGACGGCACGGTCGTCGTCGGGTCGCGCCTGTGGGATCCGCCCGATGCACCGTGGGCCGAGCCCGACGCGGCCAAGATCTTCCAACGCGAACTCGGCTTCCTGCAGCAGTCGATCGAGGCCGGCAGGGCGCTCGGCGGCTGCGTTCCGGGCTCGCGCACAGTCGCGCTGATTCACTATCCGCCGAAGTACGTCGACGGCCGCGAGACCCCCGCGGTGCAGATGATGCGCGATGCGAATGTGCGGCTGTGTGTCTACGGCCACTTGCACGGCCGCGACCTCAAGTACGGATTCCAAGGCGTGGCGGAAGGCATTCGCTACGTGCTCGCGTCGGTCGA
>CAIYFF010000362.1 GCA_903925435.1 uncultured Planctomycetota bacterium
ACGACGCGCTGCGGCGCGATCGCGCGCTGCGAACGGAACCAACCAGCGACCTCCTGCACGGGATTCCAGCTCTCGACGCCCGCGTTCCAGAAGGTCGCCATGCCGCCATCCCACATGGCCGCGAGCGGGTTCACGAGCGAGCCGCGCCGCGTCACCGAATCGCCGAGGAACACGAACTGCGTCTCCGGGCCCTCGCCGTCGATACGCGGCGACGGGCGCAACGCGCCGCGTTCGTCGTACCACGGGCCGCCGAGCACCGGCGCATGCCCGAGTTCGTCATCGGCGCGGATCATGGTCGCTTCGCGCGCCGCGCGTTCGGCGAAGACTTCGATCGCAGTGGGGCTCAACAGTCGGCCCGCGGGCATCACCGCGCGCACGGCGAACTCGGCAAGCAGCGCCGTCATGCCGACCGATGCGAGCGCGAGCGCGATGCGCATCGACCAACGGTTGCTGCGTGTGCCAGTCGGAGTGGCCATGGCGCAGAGGTTAGCCAGCGCGGCTATTTGAGCGTCACGCGCAGTTCGACGACTTGCTGTCGTTCGTCGGCGCGTAACACCTTGACCGCCAAGGCTTCGCCGCGCTTGCGTCCGCGCAGTTGGCGCCGCAGGTCCGCCATCGAGCGCACGGGCTGGCCGTCGACGGCGACGAGGATGTCGCCCCACGCAACGATGTTGCCGCTCTCGTCGAGGCGGAACGGACGCACTCCTGCTTGCTCTGCGCCTGCGCCCTTCTCGACGCCGAGCACGGGCACGCCCGCTGCGAAGCCAGAAGCGCGATCGACGCGCACGGCTTCGCCGATCGTGACGCCCATGTGGCGTTGCGCCGTTCTTCCGTCGAGTAGCGTCGGCACGACTTCGTTGATCACGTCGACGGGCACCGCGAAGCCGATGCCCGCGGACGCGCCGCTCGGGCTGTAGATCGCCGTGTTCATGCCGACCACGCGGCCAGCGCTGTCGAGCAATGGGCCGCCGGAGTTGCCGGGATTGATCGCGGCGTCCGTCTGGATGAGGCCGCTCATCTGCGCGTTCTCGGTCGCGATGGTGCGGTCGAGCGCACTGATGATCCCGGTGCTGAGGCTCGAGTCGAAGCCGTAGGGGTTGCCGATCGCGAGCACGAACTGTCCGACCTTGAGGTCGTTCGACGTGCCGATCGGCAACGGCTTGATGTCCTTGGGCGCGCCGACTACGCGCACTACGGCGATGTCGTTCTGTGGGCTCGTGCCGACGACTGCGCCGTCATACAGCTCGCCCTTCAGCGCGACCTTGAGCTGGCTGCCTGACTCCACGACGGTCTGCACGACGTGGTAGTTGGTGACGACGGTGCCCGCGTCGTCCCACAGAAAGCCGGTGCCCGAGCCTTCGGGTTGGCGCGCGAGGCCTTGCCACGTGCGCGCGAGCTTCTCGGTTGTGATGTGCACCACGGATGGCGCGCTCTGCTCGAACACGCGCGTCGTGGTTTGCTCGAACTCGAGCAGGCTGCCACGCGCTTCGACCGCGCGCGGCGTCGCAGCAGGCGCGGGCTGCAAGAGCCCGCTGCGTTCCAACGCGAGCCACGCGGCGATGGCGAGCGCTGCGCCAGCGAGCACAAGCGGCAGCGGCGAGGGCTGGCGGGGAGAATGGGGCGGGGGCCAGTTCGTCATGAGCGCGGGCTACGGGCGAGCCCCGCGATTACGCGGGGTTCGGCCAGAGTTCCTTCCACTCGGGCTTCGCTTGGCCTTGCAGGCCCGCGAGCATCGACAGCGCGTCCTTCGACAGCGTCACGTGCTCCAGCGCCGTCTCCGCCAGCGCCTGCCCGCATGCATCGACGATGCCTTCCGCGTGCAAGCCGTGGTACTTGAAGATGTGCGCCGGGGTGCCTGACTTGCTGAACTTGACCACGGCCTTTGCGATCTGCTTCACGCCGACGATCGAGCCCAGGTTGTCGAGCAATCCGATCTCGCCGTCGTGCACCGACACCACAGGGATGCGGCGGCCGGCGAGGTCGATTGCGTCCGCGGCCCCGATGGCGCCGTTCGTCGGACGAAGGCACAGCGAGCCGTCGACGCCGAGCGTCTTGGTCAGGTGCGCGAAGCCATCCTTGCGGCCGAGTTCGCCGCAGAGCAGGTCGGGCGACGTGACGACGAAGACGTTGGCGTAGATGCCGCGTTGCAGCAGTTGCTCGCTCGCCTGCACCGCTTCAGGGATCAATGCGCCCATCGCGAACAGGTTCACGACGTTCTCGCCGGGCGTGTAGCCGCGGTAGCCGCGCCAGTTGATCAGCGAGTAGCCGCCCTGCAGCGCATGCTCCTTGGTCACCGCCAGCATCTCTGCGTCGGGGATCGTCGGAACTTCCGCTTCGTGCAGCCCGCCGTCTTGCGCGTCGAGGCCGAGCAGCGCGCCATCGGGGATGCCCTGCTTGTTGCGCGCCTGCTTCTTCAGCCACTTGAGCAACAGGTCCTGGTGCAGCGCGCGCGTCACGGCGCGGACGAGCACGCCCGAGCGGCCCTTGTTGTCGTTGGTGAAGTGGCGACGGATCGCGTCGCACAGGATCCACTCCATCTCGATCGCGAACGCGGGCTCCCACGTGATCAAGTTGGGGATCTGGATGTCGCTCTTCCAGCTGTGTTGCGCGCCTTCGGGCGCCAGCGTGATGCCGCTCGGCGTTCCGACGAGCACGAACGACGAGCCCCAGTAGAGGTCGTAGTAGAGCTGGTCGAGCGCGCGCTTGATGAAGAAGTCGTAGACCGTCATCAGCGGCAGGAAGGGGATGCCCGCGTGGTATCCCATCTTGCCGAAGCTGCCGAGCGCCGACATGCAGTTGGCCTCGGCGATCTCGAAGCGAATGTGGCGCGTCGAGGCTTCTTCGCGCGGCGCGAGTTCTGGGCGCAGGCGCTCGCTGACTTGCAGCTTGGCCTCCCAGTTCTCTTCGTAGCGCGGGCCGAAGATCTTCTCGTCCATCGCCGGGTTGATGTTCGTGCTGGTGCCGACGTCGGGCGCCATCGTCATCATCAAGTCCGCGACCGGGTTCCAACGCGCTTCGTCGGCCGACGGGGCCTTGCCCGCCTTGTCGGCGCGGCCCGCGCGCTGCAGTTCGTCGAACACGCCGATGCGCACGAGCTTGGCTGCGAGCTGACCCCACATCCACTGCGTGTGCGTGATCGGCGCGAGCTTCAAGTTGATGTCGAGCGATGCGGGCACGCCGCCCTTCTCGGCGATTGCGGCCTCGACTTGCGTGCGGTGGCTCTGCGCCTGCGCCTGCAACGCTTCGATGCCAAGTCGCACCATCTGGCCGCGTTCCTGCGCGTAGCGCGCGGCGTCCGTGTCCTGCGACAGTCGCTGGAACGGGCGCTCCATCGTCAGGCCTTCGGCTGCAAGGATCGCCGCGACTTCGTCGTCATCGGGCAGAGCCGAGTGGTTGCCGTTCGCGGCGACGCAGCGCAGGCCGCGGCCCTTCACCGTGTGCGCGACGATCAGCGTCGGCGTGTCCTTCTTGCGACGGCTGTGCTCGAACGCCTCGAGGATCGCCTGATGGTCGTGGCCACCGACGTCGTAGAAGAGGCGGACGACTTCGTCGTCGGACAGCGACTCGATCAGCTTCTTGCAGCTGCTGTCGGCCGCGATCACCGCTTCGCGCATCGACTTCGCGTCGCGCTTC
>CAIYFF010000363.1 GCA_903925435.1 uncultured Planctomycetota bacterium
AACCGCCAAGGGGCCTTGCTTGTCTTCGATCGTGCGCCAGCACCTGGGCCTGCCGCGGGAGGTGTATTGCCGCTGGCCAGTCCTGCCCGTTTTTGATCCAAGGAAGTGCGACTTGGATCAAAAAGGCCCGATTATTGGCAAAGTTGGATCAAAAATCGGAGCGGCCATCCTGATGATGGAAGCTCATTCTAGAAAGTGACTTAAGATCCCCAGTTGGTCCCCTTCCACCGCTCAGCGGGCAGTGAGCGCCAGAGAGCATTCGGTAGCGCCAGATTCCGCCCGCCATCGTGAGCCATATTTTTGATCTAAGACAGGCCAACTTGGATCAAAAATGCTCGAATATTGGTAAAGTTGGATCAAAAATCGGGCTCGTCAGTGGCTTAGGCGGCAATGCCCTGTGGAACAGGCGTTTATGACGGCAGTGGCTCGCTGGCACCGTTCGCCGGCTGCAACGGGTCATCCCCTGCTGAGCGTCCAGTTCTGTGCCGGATGTGCACGTCGCGCGACGAGCCCTGGCGCAAGGAAATGCGATGACGAGCGACCAGTTGCCTGATCCACCGGGCCAATGGGTGGAGATCCCGCAGTCGAGCCAGCTTGGCCTGGCCTTCGTGCCAGCACCGTTGCCACTCCGGTTCCCGGTGCACGGCAGCACGGTCCATGCGATCGGGGAGGTGCGGGCGCTGATCGGCCGGCTGTGCGAAGGCATCGCGACTCTGCCGAGCCCGGAGCTCTTCCTGCGGCCGTTCCGCGCGCGCGAAGCTGTGCTGTCGAGCCGCATCGAGGGAACCAAGACGACGTTGGAGGCCGCGTTCGTGCACGAGCTCGACGACGCGGAGCGGGCTCGCGTCGACGACGACCTCGAGGTCCAGAACTACCGTCGCGCGCTTGGCGCGGGCATGTCCACGCTGTCGACGGGGCGTGCGTTGACGGTCTATCTGCTGCGCGACCTGCATCGCGACTTGATGCGCGGCGTGCGCGGCGAGCAGAAGAGGCCCGGCGAGTTCCGCGATGCACAGGTGTGGATCGGCGCGGTCGGCGGCAACAGTCCAGAAGTGCGCTTCGTGCCACCGCCGTCGTTGCAGCTTGCTCAATGCCTCGAAGGGCTCGATGGGTATCTCGCGTCGCGCGGGTCGTTCGAAGGGTTGCTGCGCATCGCGCTCGCGCACTACCAGTTCGAGGCGATCCATCCGTTCTTCGACGGCAACGGCCGTATCGGGCGACTGCTGCTCACGATGCAAATGGTGTGGGAAGGCGTCCTCGATTCGGCGTGCCTTTTCCTTTCGCCGGCTTTGGAGCGCAGGCGGCAGGACTACTACGACCGATTGCTCGCGGTCAGTCGCGACGGCGACTTCGCGGGTTGGATCGCGTTCTTCCTCGACATCGTGCGTGAAAGCGCGATCGAGACGCTCGATCGACTGCGGCGACTGCGCGCGCTGCAAGAGGAGTTCACTCGTCGACTTCGCGCCGTGCAGAGCCCGAAGCCTGCTTTGCTGGTGCCCGAGTTGTTCGGCTTGCCGTTCGTCAACGTGCCGCGCGCGCAGCGGTTGCTCGGCTGCATGCCCAAGACTGCGCAAGGTGCGATCGAGAAGCTCGTGGCGCTCGGCATCCTGCAAAAGGTCGAGCCCCTGCGACGCGAAGGACGCGGCAGGCCGTCGCATCTCTATCGCTGCGGCGAAGTGCTCGAGATCGTGCGCGAGTGAGGCTCGCCGCGTGCGCTTGTTGGCGCTGCGCCGCTGCCCTTCCGCTCCGCCGCGCGCTTCATGCCGCGCAACATGCCCGCGAACACGAGCCCGTGCAGCGGCAGCACCGAATACCAATACGCGATCCCCATCAGCCCACGCGGCTGGAACCGCGCGGTTAGTCCGAGCTTGCTGCCGTCGCCGTCGGGATCGACATGCACGGTCAACGTCGCAACGCCGGGCAACTTCATCTCGGCGCGCAACTCGAAGCTGCGGCCTGGCACCACGTCCGTCACGCGCCAGAAGTCGAGCGCATCGCCGACGACGAGGTCGTGTTGGTCGCGGCGGCCG
>CAIYFF010000364.1 GCA_903925435.1 uncultured Planctomycetota bacterium
AAGATGCGCTGCGCGAGCTGCTCGCCATAGAAGACGCCGCCTATGTGCGAGCACAGGAAGCCGAGCACGTGGTAGCCCAGGTTGGAGTAGGAGAACTTGGCGCCGGGCTCGAACAGCAACGGGATCTGTCCTTCGATCGCGAGCAGTTCTGCTTCCGTGTAGTCGCGCGTGACCTCGAGCTTCTCGTAGGGATCGGCGAGCCCCGAGACGTGCTGCAGCAGCTGGCGGATCGTGACCTTCTCCCAGCTCGGCGGCGTGCCCGGGAGATGCTGCGCGATCGGATCGTCGAGACCAAAGCGACCGTCGTTCGCGAGCAACAGCACGAGCGCCGCAGTGAACTGCTTCCCGGTCGAGCCCGACTGATAGATCGTGTCCTTCGTCGCGGGGACCTCGTGCTCCAAGTTCGCAAAGCCGTAGCCCTCGGCATGCACCAGCCGCCCATGCTCGACGATCGCGACGCTCGCGCCGGGGATGTTCTGCCGCGCCAGCTCCTCTCGAACGATCGCAGCGATCGGATCCGACGTCGTCTCGCTCGCGCGTTCCGGTGCGGCGCAGCCAGTGGCGAGGAAGAGGACTCCGGTCAGGAGCAGTTCGTGATGCCGCATTGGGGCGGGCGATCCTAGCAGCGCGTCGGACAACGGCTTCTTCGCCGAGAGCAATGCGCAGCCAGGTTGAGATCGAGGAGTTCTTGCGGAGTCGAATCCATCAACTCGACGTAGCTCGCGCGAGGATCTGCTCGCTTCGAAGTGGAGACGCTGTGTCCGAGGCGACGTAGTCCTTCACGCCAAGATCATCAGGCTCCGCGCGTCGGCCTCCGTTCCTGGCGGTCGACTCAGAGCCGCACGAACAAACCCTGCCTCTCCATCCCGCGCAGCATCGACCACGTGATCGCGAAGAACACCGCGAACATCGCGAGCGCCCACCACAGTGGCGAGTCGTTGGGCGCATACGGGCGCACCAGGTCTTCGACGAGGCCGTGTAGCACATAGCCGGCGAGCGCATTGCAGCCGAGCGTGCGGAACAGCGGCATTTCGCGCGCGCGCAGGTCCGCTTGCTGCACGAACGCCGCATACGCGAGCAGCGAGAAACCCGCGCCAAACACGACGTAGGACGCACTCGCCGCCTGCTGGCTCATCGTCCACATGTCGCGCGGGTGCCATGGCTCGCAAAGCGGCGGAGCGGCGAGCACGCCGCCGTTGGTCAAACACGACAGCGCATAGCCGATCGTCATTGCGCATGCGCCCGCAGCGACGAACTGCTGCACCGCCGCCGCGGCGCCGACGTGTTGGATGCGCATGCACGCGAGCGAGCCTGCAAGCATCGGCGCAGTCCACGAGAGGAACCCAAGCGCGCCGCCGTCGATGACTGCGTTGTCGAGCAGCCACGCGTGCCAACCTGCAGCGGACAATGCGACATGCAGCGCGATGGACATCGACATCCACACAACCTGCACGCGCCACGAGCGCCCGATCACCGGCAAGGTCCACAGCGTGACCACTCCAATGTGCACGAGCGCTTGGAACGGCGACCTGCGCCAGAAGCTCGACACAAAGCCGTCGAGCCCGTGTTGCTGCAGCGCATCCCACGTCGCAAAGCGTCCGTCGATGCCATGCACAACGAGCCCGAGCAGGATCAGCGCCAACGCGCGGCGCACCGCCATGCGCATCGCCTCGCTGCGGCCCGCCTTCTCGGCATGACGCAAGAACGCCATCCGCATCGAGAAGCCGACCGCGAACAAGAACATCGGCATCACGAGGTCCGCGAGGCTGCACCACGTCCGGTGGTGCTGGAGCCACGGATGCACTGCCGAGAACCCGGCCAAGAAGTTGACGGCAAACATCGCCGCCACGGTGAAGCCGCGGAACTGGTCGAGCGAGCGGAGGCGCTGTGGCTGCGAAGGCTGCATGAGCGTGCTGCACACTACCGGGCCCACGACGCCGCCGCGCTCGCTTCGCCCGTCGATCCTCGCGGCCGCTCCACCTATGTTGGTCCCAATGAACCACAAGCTCCTCGTGCTCGCGTTGCTGTTGCCACTGTGCTCTTGCGGCGCACTGACCTACGACCTCAGTGACGTGCCGTTCCCCGTGAGCGCACGGCCCAACACCGAACTGAAGCAGGAGCCCTTTGAACTGACCGGCAAGTCGGTGCTGTGGGTCCACGGCCTCGCTGGCAAGGACCAACCGGATGTCGGCGCATTGCTGCGCGAACACTGCAAGGACAGCGTCGGCGTGTCCGACTTCCGCGTGTCGATGGGCGCGTCGTTCCATGATTGGTTGCTGACGCACCTTTCGCTCGGGTTCGTGCGCATGAAGACCGTTCGCGTCACAGGCAAGAAGCTCACGCGGCAGTAGGCATCGATCGGCGCACAGCATCGAACTGTCGGCGCGCCGCACACGATCGACGCAACCCCCCGAGTTGACAGGTCGCGTCGAATGCACGACCCTGTGGCATGTCCATTGAGCCCGACTCGGCGCCTGAGGCTGAGATTCCTGAATCCGCGGCGCCTGCCGTTCATCCTTTTGCCGCCGTGCCCGACACGCTGCACGCGGCCCTGGCGCGCAAAGGCTTCGAGAAGCTGACGACCGTCCAACAGGCGCTGCTTGCCGCCGACGACGGAGTTCGCGATCTGCGCATCAGCTCGCAGACCGGCTCGGGCAAGACAGTTGCGATCGGCTTTGCGCTGGCGCCAAACCTGCATAACGACCAACGCCGTGGCCCCACGACCCTGATCGTGGCGCCGACGCGCGAACTCGCCGTGCAAGTGCGCGACGAGCTGTCGTGGCTGTTTGCCGACCTCCGTGGCTGCGTCTGCGAAGTCGTCATCGGCGGCGCCAACATCGCGCGCGAACGGCAGCGCCTCGCAAAGCGCCCCGAAGTGCTCGTCGGCACGCCGGGTCGTTTGCTCGACCACATCCGCAACGGCGCGCTCGACCTGTCGTCGGTGCGGCAACTCGTGCTCGACGAAGCCGACCAGATGCTCGACCTCGGCTTCAAGGACGAGCTCGACGAGATCCTCTCGCACCTGCCAGCAGAGCGTCGCACGCACCTCGTGTCGGCGACGTTTGCTCATGCGGTCGTCGAGTTGGCGGATCGCTTCCAAAACCGGCCGATCCTCGTCGCAGGGCAGAAGCCTGGAGCCGCGCACGCGGACATCGAGCACATCGCGGTGCGCATTCCGGCGCGCGGCCACCTCGCTGCGCTGGTCAACTTGCTGCTCGTAGCCGGCGACGATCGCACGCTCGTGTTCGTGCGCACGCGCGAAGACACGGCGACACTCGCAGACAAGCTCGCCGCCGACGGATTCACGGCGCTGCCAATCAGCGGCGACCTGGCGCAGGCACAGCGCACGCGCACGCTCGCGGCGTTCAAGCGCGGCGCGGTGCGCACGCTGATCGCAACCGACGTCGCAGCGCGCGGCCTCGACATCAGCGATGTGACGATGGTCGTGCACATCGACCCGCCGATGGACGCGGAGACCTATGTGCACCGCAGCGGCCGAACGGGCCGCGCTGGCCAAAAGGGCAAGAGCGTGATGCTCGCGCTCAAATCGCACGAAGGAAAGCTGCGTCGCATCTACGCGCAGGCACGCGTTCAGCCGAACTGGGCGTGGCCGCCGAGCCCAGATGCCGTGATGAAGCGGCAGATGGAACGCGCAGAGAAGCACGCGATGGCGGCGATCGCCGCGCACACGTTGACCGAAGAGCAACGCGGCGTGGCGCAGCACCTGCTGCGCGACCGCGACGCAGTCGACGTCGTCGCAGCGTTGCTGATCCAGGCAGGCCAAGGTCCGCGCGCGCCGTTCGCGTTCGCGGGACAACCGGTTGCGGCGCCCGCTGCGCCGACGCCGGTCGCTCACACGCCAGTTGCGCACAAACCCGCCGTGCAGACGCCGGTCGCGCACAAGGCACCTGCACAAGCTGCTCATGCATCGGTCGCCGCAGCGCCTGCCGTAGCAGCACCCGCTGTCGCCGCGACGCCAGCAGCCGCACCCGCTGCCGCGCCAGCGCCCAAGCCCGCGCCAGCGCCAAAGCCCGCGCGCGAACGCGCCAAGCCGTCCCTCGCCGAGGTTGGCCTCCACGAAATGGAGCCGCGCGTTCCCGAAGAGCCCGTTGCGCAACCGCCGAGCGAACTCATGGCGGAGCCCGAGCAGCACGTCGAACGACGGCCGCTGCCGACGCGCGGCAAAGCGCTCACGCAACCGACGTGGAAGCGCGAACGCAGCCCCGCGGCCGAGCAAGGCGCTGGCGAAGGCGGCGCCGAGCCCGGCTTCTTGCGGTTCTCGATCAACTGGGGCCTGCGCGACGGCGCGGACGCGCGGCGCATCCTCGCGCACGTGTGCCGCCGCGGCGGCATCGACAGCCAGATGATCGGCCACATCGAACTGCGCGGCACGTTGAGCCTGTTCGACGTTCGCACCGATGCGGCAATCGGCTTTGGCCGACGCGTGCAGGCGCGCGATCGACGCGATCCGCACCTGCGCATCACGCGGTGGCATGAGCGCCAGAAGCCAGATCGCACGGGAAGCGCGCACGAAGGCGACGGCGACTTCGGCAGCTGACCGCGAAGTTGTGTCAAATTCGTTGCCAGGCCTGCGTGCACTGCGCACCGCAGGCCTGTTTGCAGCGCGTACACTGGGGAGATCGCGTCGTTCGTCGACGAAGTAGCTGCGTTGCCCGTGCCTCCGACGGTTGACGGCCTGTGGAGATCCGCCGACAGTCTGTCGGCCCTCCCCTTTCCCACCGCTCCCCCATGAATCGATCCCTGGTCTTCGCGCTGCCGGCCATTGCCGGAGCGCTCCTCTGCGCGCCATCTCTCGTCGCGCAGCGCAACGTGATCGCTGGCCGCGACATCCAACTCCAAGACACGTGGGCGCTCCGCGGTTACGTGCGCTCGGGTGCCTACCCGGCTGGCGCGTTCGCTGTCGGCGCATGGACGACGTGCTGCAACCCGGGCACGAACGCGATCCCGTTCCAGGCCGCGATGAGCCCCAACCACGGCTACATCCACTTCATCGTCGCGCGCGAAGCGAACGGTCGCCTCGAGCAGATCTCCAACTGGAGCTACGTGAAGCACACGTTCGGCTCGAGCAATGACCCGAGCCCGTGCGGCACCTGCGCCGGCCCCGGCAACTTCAACCTCGTCGAAGTCGGCTGCTCCGACACCTACGCCAACTCGCAAGCCGTCAACCACTTCGACCTCGGGCCACCATCCGAGATCGACCCGTGGCTCGGCACGTGGGATCCGCAGTGCTCGATGTTCGACGCGGGCAACCCGGTGGTGAGCCCAACGCAGGCTTGCGACAACGTGCGCAGCCTCACGAGCCAGCAAGCGTCGCAGCTCAACGCGCAACTCAACAACCAGATGCGCATCTATGACCAGGACCTGATGGTCCCGGGCGCGGACTACTACTGGCAGGCCGGCTACCTGATCCCTTCAGAGTCCGAGAGCGTGCGCGACAACAACCTCGGCTCGCGCGGCTTCACGCCTGCGTGGAACGGCTCGTCGTGGGCCTTCACGGACGTTCCCAACTTCCAGCAAGGCACGATCCTGCAACGCTGGAGTGGCGCCACGATCACGAGCGCCACGAACGGCACGAGCGACGGTCGCTTCTACGTCGCGGTCAAGGTGACGGGACCGGTCAACGGCAAGTATCGCTACGAGTACGCAGTCCACAACCGCGACAACAAGCGCGGCATGGGCTCGTTCCGCATCCCGATGTGCACGACCGCCCAGGTCACCAACATCGGCTTCCATGACGTCGACCAGAACGCGCTCAACCAGTGGACCGCAACGCGCGTCGGCGGCGAGATGGTGTTCAGCACGCCCAACAACCCGCTGCGTTGGAACTCGATCTTCAACTTCTGGTTCGATTGCGATGCCGGTCCCGTGACGGGCTCGTCGCTGTCGCTCGACCAGTATGACATCGGCACGGGCGCAGCGAGCGTGCTCGTGACGAGCACTGCGCCGGGGACGCTCTACAACGAGTATCTCGGCCAAGGCTGCGGCAGCCCGATCACGCCCAACCTGTTCGCACAGGGCGTTCCGTTCCGCGCAACGCTCGGCAACTCGACGTTCCAGATGCGTAGCCTCGGCAACCCCGTCGGCGCGCCGTGCGCCATCGCGTTCAGCACGATGCCCGGCACGACCACGACTGGCAGCTGCACGATCTTCGCCTCGGACGTGGGTGGCATGAACGTGATCAACGTCATGGCCGCCGATCCAGGTGGCGCGATCACGCAGAACCTGCCGATCCCGAACGATCCGTTCCTCGAAGGCCTCAACCTCGACCTGCAGGCGTTCAACCTCGCGGCAGGCGGATCGCTGCTGGGTTCGTTCAACCTCAGCAACGGCATGCGTCTGCGCATCGGCAACTCGACGTCTGCTTGCCCGTGACCTGAGCGCTCCGCAGCGATCGCTGCGGAGATGCTTCTGCTACGCGGCGGCGCGCGGGATACGTTCTCGCGCCCGCCGCCCGCGCTGCGAGCGCTGGCGATCACGCCGCTCGAATCTGCGCATGCGCCACACACTCCTTGCGTCGCTCACCGTCTCGATCTTCGTCTGCGGCGCGTTTGCCCAAGACGCCAAGAGGAGCGCGCAGAGCGCACAATCCGGCCTGACGAAGGAGACGGTCGAAGCGATCGTCGATCTCGCGGTCGAACGCTTTCAGCCCAAGGGCCTCGCTGTCGCTGTCGTGCGCGACGGAGAGACGCTCGTCGAACTCGGCCGCGGCGCGCGCCACGACGAAGAGCCCGTGACCGCCAACACGGTGTTCAACATCGCGTCGTGCAGCAAGGCGTTCACCGCAGCGTTGCTCGCGCAGCAAGTGAGCGAAGGCAAGCTGAAGTGGTCAGACCGCGTCGTCGACCACGTGCCCGAGTTCAAGATGCAGGACCCGTGGGTCACGGCGCACATGACGCTGTCCGACCTGCTGTGCCACCGCTGCGGGCTCGTCACGTTCGCGGGCGATCTGCTGTGGTATGGCTCCGACTACTCCGACAGCGATGTGCTCGCGCGACTCGAGAAGCTGCCGCTCGTGCAGGGCTTCCGCGACCAGTTCGGCTACCAGAACCTGATGTATATGGTCGCGGGCATCGTGCTGGAGCGCACGACCGGACGTGCGTGGGAAGACCTTGTCGAGGAGCGCATCACGAAGCCACTCGGCATGACGAGCACGCGCGCGAGCGCGCAGCGATTGCC
>CAIYFF010000365.1 GCA_903925435.1 uncultured Planctomycetota bacterium
AATCACCCCCGGCTTCGATGCCCTCGGCATCGGGTTCCGGGTTGTCTTGGCCCCAGTTCTCGTCCAGTAACCAGCCGAGCAATACCCCGCGCCGAGGCGCAGGCAGGTAGGCCCGAGCGGAGCCGGGCCGGAGATGCCGTAGCCGCGGCGCGGGTTCAGGAGACCCGAGGCGGAAGTAGTGAGTCCGGGGCAGCGTCGCTCCCCCGGCGCTCACATCCCGCCACTCCGCGCCACTGCTGCTCTCATCACTTCGACCCGCACCTGGTCCACAAACACCTCGGCGCGCGCCCCAGCGCTGAAATCGCCAATCACCGTGACGCGCGCTTGCCGTTCCATCGTGACGTGCGCGAGGCTCTGCGTGACATATGTCAGCGTGCGCGCATTGGTGCCGGGGCCCGGCAATTCGGCAATCGTGTCGAAGCGCTCGGCGACGGGATTGTAGAGGCTCGTGCGCAAGGTCGAATCCGCGTCGCTGCGGCTCAGCTTGGCGACGACGCGCACGCGCATCGCGACGATTTCGCCGGGCGTGGCGCCGGGCAGCGTGCACTTGCAGTTGATGCCGGCGATCTCGCGGCCGTTGAATGTCGCGGTGCCGAGGATCAAGAACTGGCCGTCTTCGCTTTCGAGTTGGTTCTTGCCGCCTTGCGTGACGTTGCCGGCGCTGAGTTGCACTTCGATCGACGACAGCGGCACGGTGGTCGTCGCTGCGACTGGCGGCAGGCCAACCAGCGTCGGGAACGCGTCGACGCCGTAGCACTCCCATTGTTCGCCGGGCTCGATCAGCTGCGGATTGGCGCCGCCCGCGTCGAGCATCGACAAGCGCAGCGTCTGTTTGCCGAGCAAGGGCTCGGCGATCGCGCACAGCATCTGATTGCCATAGGGCGCGTAGCGCGGCATGCGGACTTCTCCAGACGGCGCAAGCAGCAGGCTCTCGGCGCCCGTTTGCAGGTCGACGCTCAAGAGGCGCGATGCGCCGGTCGCGAGCATGTCGACGAACGCGATCGTGTTGCCGTCGGGCGAGAAGCACGGTTCGCGCACGCCGAGCCCAGCAGCAGGCGAAGGGCGCGCAGTGCCAAACGGCAATAGGCCCGTGCCGTCGCCAAACGCGAGGTGCAATCGGCTCTGGCCGTTCTGCCTTCGCACAAACACGACGCGGTCCGTTGTGCGCGACCAGTCGGGTTCGCGGTCTTCGACGCCTGGATCAGCGGCGAGGAAGGGCTGTGGGTTCTGGCCGCCGTTGCCGCAGGTCCACAGCCGCGAGTCGCCGGCGCGCGCCGTCGCAAAGAGCACGACGTTGCCGTCGGGCGACCAGCACGGCGTTTCGTCAAATCCCGCCTCCGCCGTGATCCGCGTCTCGGGCGCAGCGCCACTGCGCCACGCGACATAGAGATCGCCCGTCGACGCATTCCCCGCCGTGCTTTGCCGCGTGAACGCGATGCGGTCGCCGTCGGGGTGCACGCGCACATGCAGTTCGCGCCCGCTGCGGTCGGGCATGCGCGTGGTGCCGAGGTTTTGCGCGGTGCGCAGCGCGATCTCCGACGTCGAAGAAGAACTGAGGCTCTGGCGGCAGAACGCGAGCTGCGGTTCTTGGCCGATGCCGGTGTTTGGCGTCGAGTCCGTCGACGACGCAACGGGTGAGCACGCGGCGGCCAGCAGCGCCACGCATGCAACTGCGATCGGCGAACGCAGCGCGCGGCCGTGGAAGGGGCGAAGGGTGGAGTGCGGCACGGCGCGGCAGTGTAGCCATCGGCGCGGATTGGCGGGGGCGCCGTTGGGGATGGGGGCGTGTCGCGATGCGCTCCGATGCGCTGCGTGCACGCTGCTCCTATCGTGCTCTTCCTGTGAACCTGTCCGACTTCGACTTCGAACTGCCGCCGTCCTCGATCGCGACCAAGCCGATGGAGCCGCGCGATCGTTCGCGGCTGTGTGTGGTGGACCGCAGCAGCGGCAGCGCTACGCACGAAGTGTTTTGCGACTTGCCGACGTTCTTGCGGCCCGGCGACCTTTTGGTGCGCAACGACACGCGCGTGCGCCCGTGGCGGCTCTGCGGGCGGCGCAAGACCGGCGGCAAAGTCGAATGCCTGATCCTGCAGCTGCGCGGCTCTGAGGGCGAAGGCTTCGTCAAGCCGAGCAAGAAGCTCGCGCCCGGCGACGAAGTCGCGATGGAGGGCGGATCGATCACGCTGCGGCTCCTCGAGCAACTCGACGGCGGGCATTGGCGTTTTGAGCTGCGCGCCGAAGGCGGCGACGTGAGCGCTGCGCTCGAACGGCACGGCCGCGCGCCGCTGCCGCCCTACATCCAGCGCACCGGCGACGAGGATCCGACGACGGATCGCGAGCGCTACCAGACCGTGTTTGCGCGCGTGCCGGGCGCAGTCGCCGCGCCGACCGCGGGGCTGCACTTCACGGATGCTGTGTTTGACGCGCTTGCTGCGCGCGGCGTCGAGATCGCGTCGGTCACGCTGCACGTCGGCGAAGGCACGTTCGCGCCGATGCGCACCGACGTCGTCGAAGAGCACCGCATGCACGCGGAGGAGTATGAGTTGCCCGCTGCGACCGCCGACGCGATCGCGCGCACGCGCGCGCGCGGTGGCCGCGTCGTCGCGGTGGGCACCACGAGTTGCCGCACGCTCGAGACCTGCGCCAACGACGATCGCACGGTGACCGCGGGCCGCGGCAGTTCGTCGATCTACCTGTATCCGGGGCGGCCGTTCCGCGTCGTCGATGCGCTGATCACCAACTTCCACCTGCCCAAGTCGACGCTGATCCTGTTGGTCGCGGCGTTTGCGGGGAAGGATCGCATTCTGTCGGTCTATCGCGACGCGATTGAGCGCGGGTATCGGTTCTACTCGTATGGCGATGCGATGCTGATCGTGTGAGCTGCTGCGGGTTCGTGGGGCGCCGCCGATGCGCGCCCGCGCTCGTCGCTCACAGCATCGCGCGCAGCCGCGCCGCGGCCGCATACGGATCCTGCGCCTTCAGAATCGCGCTGCTGACGGCGATGCGGCGCACGCCAAACGCGCGCAGGCGCAGCAAGTTGCTCGCGTCGATGCCGCCGATCGCAAA
>CAIYFF010000366.1 GCA_903925435.1 uncultured Planctomycetota bacterium
AACTTGCGCAGGATCGGCCCGAGCCAGCGGTCGGCGATTCGCGCGATGGTGGTGACGAGCGCGTAGCGACGCTTGCCGCGCATGCAGAACGCCCACGCCGAAAATGCGAGCGCTTCGATTCGGGAACGCGCGGCGGGCCTGTGCTGCGCATCGCCTTCCTTGATGTTCTTGCGCAGGTGCAGCAGCAGCTCCGGGATGTCGATCTTGACCGGGCACACGTCGCGGCACGCGCCACACAACGAACTCGCGAACGGCAGTTCGCGCGCTTTGTGCAGGTCTTGCAGTTGGGGCGTGATCACGGCACCGATGGGGCCTGGATAGACCGAGCCGTAGGCGTGCCCTCCGACTTGTTGGTAAACCGGGCACGCGTTGAGGCACGCGCCGCAACGGATGCACGCGAGCGATTGGCGCGTCACCTCTTCGCGCAGCATGTGCGCGCGCCCGTTGTCCATCAGGATCACGTGCAGCTCGCGCGGGCCTTCGCCGATCGCATCGGGTCGGGGACCCGTCAGCACCGATTGGTAGGTGGTGAGATCCTGGCCCGTGCCGGATCGCGGCAACAACCGCAAGAACACCGGCAGATCCGACAGTCGCGGGATCGCCTTCTCGATGCCGACGATGGCGATGTGGACCGGTGGCAGTGTGGTGCACAGCCGCGCGTTGCCTTCGTTCTCGAGGATCAGGATCGAGCCGGTGTCCGCGATCGCGAAGTTGGCGCCGCTGATGCCCACGCCAGCCTTCAAGAACTCTGCGCGCAACGCCTTCCGTGCCGCCTTGGTCAGGTCCTCGGCAGATGCCGCGGCATCGACGCCCGTCGCTCCGTGCAGGATCTCGCCGACCTGCGCGCGCGTCTTGTGGATCGCGGGCACGACGATGTGGAATGGGGTCTCGCCAGCAAGCTGCAGGATCCACTCGCCGAGATCGGTCTCGACCGCGCCGATGCCTTCCTTCTGCATCGCGTCGTTCAGTGAGATCTCCTCGGTCGTCATGCTCTTGCTCTTCACCGCGAGCGATGCGGAGTGCTTCTTGCACAACTCGATGACGATGCGAGCCGCCTCGGTGCCGTCGCAGGCCCAGTGCACGACCGTTCCGCGCGCAGTCGCGTTCTGCTCGAACTGCACGAGGTAGCGATCGAGGTGGAGCAGCGTGTGATCCTTGATCGCGCGCGCTTCGTCGCGCCAGTCCTGGAAGCCGTCCGCGCGCTGCAACGCTCCGGTGCGGCGCTCGCGGAACAAGCCCGCTGCGTTGTGCAGAGCCTGCCGTTGCACGGGGTTCTGCAGCGCGGCCTTCGCGTTGTCCGCGAAGCGGTCCATCGGCAGGTGTTCGCCGCTCATCGGCTTGCCTCCTCGCCGGCGAGCAACTCCGCGAAGTGCACGGCGCGGACTTTGGAGCCGATCGCAGAGAGGCGCGTGCCGAGGTGCATCAGGCAACTCGTGTCGCCGCCCGTGACGACATCGACGCCTGCGCGCGCGATCTGCTCGATCTTGCGATCGGCGATCGCGACGGAGAGTTCTGGATGCTTGACCGCGAACGTGCCGCCAAAGCCGCAGCAGTCGTCGGCGTTCGGCACCTCTACGAGGCGAAGGCCCTTCACGAGCGACAGCAGCGAGCGGCCTTCTTGGCTGAGGCCGAGGTCGCGCAATCCGTGACACGAGTCATGCCACGCGACCGAGCCTTGGAATGCGCTCGCGGAGTTCCTTAGCGGCGCGCGATGCACGAGGAACCAACTCAGTTCGAACGTGCGCATCGACAGCGCGAGCGCGCGTTCGCGCCATGGCGAGTCGGATGCGAACAGCGATCCGTAGTGGCGGATCTGCGCTGCGCACGATCCCGACGGCAGCACGAGCGCGTCCGCGCCGCTGCGTTCGAACTGTTCGATCACTCGCTTTGCGAGCGGCGCGGCTTGCGATGGGTAGCCGCTGTTGCACGCAGGTTGGCCGCAGCACGTCTGCTCGTCGTCGAACACGACTTCGCAGCCGGCGCGCCGCAGCAGCGCTACGGATGCGCGGCCGACGTTGGGCTCGATCTGGTCGACGAGGCACGTGACGTAGAGCGCGACCTTCATGATGGATGGCTCACGAGTCCACGTTCTCGACGCGACCCGTGCGCAGGGATCGCAGCATCGCGTCGATCGCGCGCATGTCGAGAGCGGCTTGTTCGCCGGGACACGGGAAGTCGTCGAGATCGTCGATCCACCGCGCGAACCTGCCGCACAGTTCGAAGTGCGCCGCGAGCGGGTCGCTGGCATGGCGGCGCGGCAACGCGAGTTCCGTGAACGGCTGTGGATACGTGAACGAGTCGCCGCGGAAGGCCTTCCTTCCCTTCAGCCAGATGCGGTCGGGCTCGACGCGCAGAACTCCGTCGGTGCCGTGCAGCGAGAAGCTCTGGCCGCTCGTCGAGTGGCTCGACGAGAACGCGCACAGAGCGCCGCCGCGCAGCGCCACGGTCGCCGTCGCGTTCTCGTGCGGCAAGGACAGCAATCCCTCCGTGCCCATCGCCGATGCCGCGAGCGGCGCGCGTTCGCACATCCAGATCGCAAGGTGCAGCGGCGCAGTAGCAAAGTGCGCGAGCGCGGAGCCGTGCGCGTGCTGTTGGTCGCGCAGCCAGTGCCCGTCGCGCGGCGGATTGCGCAGCAAGCCGTCGTCCGCCGCGATCGCCTGCACGAGAACGGGCGCGCCGAGCCAGTCGTCTGCGACCATGCGGCGCAGTTGCTCCATCGCCGGATCGCCTTGCTCTTCCACTGCGACGCCGAGCTTCACGCCGTTGGCATCGCACGCGCGGAGCATCGAAGACGCAGTGGCAGAATCGAGCGCCATCGGCGCCATCAGCAAGCAGTGTGCGCCTTGCGCGGCGGCAGCTTCGACCTGCGCGAGGCGGTCGCATGGCTTGCCCGCAAGCACGACGAAGTCGATGCCGGACTGCAGCAGCGCATCGAAGGACGCGCAAACGCGCAGCCCTTGTGCTGCGGCAAATGATGCGGCGGCCGCGGCATCCTCGTCATGGATCGCGTGCGGAACGCAGTGCGAATGCTGCCGAACCCGCGCGAGCATCGCCGCCATCGCGTCGTCGCAGCCGGATACTCCGAACGTGAGAGCGCGCGCAGGCACGGATTGGCGCTCAGCGAGTCTGGTTGCGCAGCAGGTCGAGTTGCGCGTGGATCGCAGCCAACGCGGACTCGGTGCGCAGCGGATGTTGCGACATGCGCACCGGCAGGAAGCCGCAGCGCGCGAGATGGTCCACTTCGTAGGGCAAGAGGCCGCCCTCGGGACCGAGCGCCACCGCGACGGGGGCCTCGCGCGTCAACGCGACTTCGGCGGTGGACGTCTCGGCGAACGGGTGCGCGCAGAAGCGGGCCTGCGGCAAGGAAAGCGACGGCAGCTCGTCCTCGACGAACGGGCGGAATCGCAAGAACGTGCGGACGCGCGGCATTGCCGTGCGTCGTGCTTGCTCGAGTCCGAGGCGCAGGTGGTGTCGCTGCAGTTCTGCGTCCATCGCCTGGCTCGCGAGGTGGCTCTTGTCGACGCGCCAACTGCGGAACAACACGATCTCGGCGAAGCCGAGCATCGCAGCGATCTCCAGCATGCGCAGCAGCACCTTGGGTCGCGGGATCGCGAGCAGCAGCGCGTCGTGCGCAACCGGCGGCGCGTCGGTGCAGGTCGCGCGCACGCGGACTTCGTCGGCGCACACTTCGAGCACTTCCGCGTTGCCGATCGGCCCATCGACGAACCCGGCTTGCAGCGTTCGGCCCGGGGTCACTTGCAGCACGGTGCGCAGGTGCTCGGCGCGGCGATCCCGCAAGACGGCAGTGCCGTCGTTGGCGACTTCGGCGGGATCTAGCAGCAGCAGGTTCACGCGCGACATGGTGGCCGCTTTGCATCGCGTCCGCCAGATGCCGTTCCAACGCACCAATGCCGGTGCGGCGGATCGGGAAAGGCCGTAAGAAGCGAGGCATGAGATCGCCTGTGCAACACATGGCGCGCTGCATGGCCGCAGGCGCAGTCGCGCTCCTCCCGATCGTCGGCTCCGTGGCGCTCGTCGTCTGGACCGAGGGTTCGCTTGCCGGCTCGTGGCTCGCGCAGCAGCCGTTCTACTTCCCTGGCCTCGGCATCCTCGTCGCCGCAGCAGTCGTCTACGGAATCGGCCTGTTCGTGACGACGTTCTTGGGGCGGTGGTTGTGGCGCACGGTCGACCGACTCGCGGAGCGCCTGCCGCTGCTCGGCACGATGTACCAGAGCATCAAGGAAGTGCTCGGCTACGACACTTCGCGCGAGCGGTTCTTCCAAGGCGTGGTGCTCGTCGAGTCCGGCGGCGGCGACCAACTCGGCCTTGTCACCGGCGCCACGGTGATCGATGGCGTCGAACGCACGATCGTGTTCGTTCCCGGCACGCCCAACCCTGCGACGGGTCGGCTGCTGCTTGTGCCCACGGCGGAGCTTCGGCGGGTCGACATTCGCGTCGCCAACTCTCTGCGCGCGCTGGTCGCGATGGGCAAGTCGCCGCTGTAGTTCGCCGCACGTAGGCGACGAGGAAGTGTCGCAGAATCCGACGATGTCGGTCGCAGTCGCCGCCCCCGAACTGCCGTCACCAGGGGAGGCTCGGCGTCGCTCGTAGCCGTTCGGGCTCAATCCCGCGCCCATCCTTGGCCGATACCCGGCTGACGAGGTCCGAACCCGGACCCACAGCACGGAGGATCAGCGCGATGGTGTCGATGGAAGATCTGCTCACCACGATGGTGCAGCGCGGCGGTTCGGACTTGCATCTCTCGGTCGGTTCTCCGCCCAAGATCCGCATCGACGGCAGCTTGGTGGACACGGAGTACGAGCCGCTCTCGCCCGAGACCACGAAGAAGCTGATCTACTCGGTGCTCGGCCCGGATCAGGTCGCGAAGTTCGAGAAGAACCTCGAACTCGACTTCTCCTTCGGCGTGGCCAACATGGGCCGCTTCCGCACCAACGCGTTCATCCAACGCGGAACGATGGCTGCGGTGCTGCGCGTGATTCCTTACGAGGTCTACGACTTCGAGGCGATCGGCCTGCCGCGCAAGGTGTGCGAGACGATTTGCAACATGCCTCGCGGCCTCGTGCTGTGCACGGGAACGACGGGCTCGGGCAAGTCGACGACGCTCGCCTCGATGGTGAACTACATCAACGAGACGCGCCAGGAGCACATCGTCACGATCGAGGACCCGATCGAGTTCCTCCATCGCAACAAGAACTGCCTCGTGAACCAGCGCGAAGTCGGCGGCGACACGCATGGCTTCGGCAAGGCGCTCAAGTCGGTGCTGCGTCAGGACCCGGACGTCGTTCTCGTCGGCGAAATGCGCGACCTGGAGACGATCGAGGCGGCGCTCACGCTCGCCGAGACCGGCCACCTCACGTTCGCGACGTTGCACACGTCGGACGTGACGCAGACCGTCAACCGCATCGTCGACGTGTTCCCTGCGCACCAACAGCAGCAGATCCGCACGATGCTGTCGTTCACGCTGCAGGCCGTGCTCTGCCAGCAACTGATCCCGAAGGCGACCGGCAAGGGCCGCGCGCTCTCCGCGGAGATCATGATGTGCAACCCGGCCATCCGCGCGCTGATCCGCGACAACAAGGCGCACCAGATCATGTCGATCATCCAGACCGGCGGCGCGCTGGGGATGAGGACGATGAACCAGTCGCTGTTCGAGCTCTACCGCTCGGGCACCATCACCTACGAGCACGCGATCGAGCACTGCAGTGACGAGGCCGACTTTGCGCGCCTGATGGAGCGCACGGCCAACTCTTCCGCGACCACGACCCGCCGGCCGCTCCGATGAACCAGTTCGGCAAGAAGCTCCGCGGGATCCTCGAGAAGGTCGGCAAGCTCGATGCTGCGACCGGCGACACCTTGCTCGCCGAAGCAGCAGCGCAGCGCCGTCCCTTCACCGAGATCCTCGTCAAGAAGGGCATCGCGAAGGAGCAAGAGCTCATCGCGTTGATCGCGAAGGCCGCCAACATTCCTCCGATCGACCTCGGCAAGCTGACGGTCAACAAGGAAGTGATCGAGGCCGTGCCGCGCGACGTCGCGAAGGACTACGGCATCTTCCCGATCGACCGGATCGGCAACATCATCACGGTCGCGATCGCGAACCCGTTCGACATC
>CAIYFF010000367.1 GCA_903925435.1 uncultured Planctomycetota bacterium
ACGAAGCGCGCGAAGTCGGACGGCGTCTTGTCCTTGGCATCGGTCAGCGCAGACTGACTCGATTGCCTAGGCTTCTTCGCGGCATCGTCTTGCGCAGGTTCTTGCGCACAGACTGCAATCGAAGCGAAGCAAACAACACAAGCGAAGCGAACCGCACGGATGGACGGCATCGCCGCATCATCAGCGCACGCGCCGCCCGCCGGCAAGCGGGCCTGGCAGCGAGCGATTGAAATCCGCGGTCAGAGGAACCAGTCGCCGAAGTCTGCCGCAGGCGCGTCGGCCGGGATCTCCGCGCTGGATGCCACCAATTCCTCGAGCCACCAGTTCGTGGAGTGGTAGAGGCACGTGACCTTGGCGCACTCGTGCGATGCGTCGAATCCCGCCAGCATGCGGCTCGATTCCCGCACACCATCCTCGCCGCTCTGCCACAACGCAGCGCCGCCGAGCTTCGCCTTCTCCACGCCGCGGTGCGCAGGGCAGTTGAACGTCCCGAGCGGAGTCACGACTTGCCGCAGCATCTGCATGTGGCAGGTCTTCGGCTGCCGCGTGTAGTCGCTCCAGTTGCCCTGCATCAGGACGCGCAAGTTGGTGCTCTCGACGATGCGGAACGACGGCTTCGCGCGAGCCCGCGCACGGTCGATCGCGGCGCGAATGCGCAGCACGACATCCTGCAATTCGCCTTCGACCTTGGCTGGATCGAGCACCTCGCTGCCTTCGCCGGTGCGCTCCAGAAACGGCTTGTAGGAGATGTAGTCGAAGCCGCTCTTCTCCGCGCGCTCCGCCGCCATCTCCATCTCGTGGATGTTCTCGATGATCTTCACGTCACCGCGCTCGCCGCCGCGCCACGTGATGACGAACGAGAAGCCCATGTCGAATGCAGGGTTCGCCTGCTTGATGCGCGGGATCCAGCTGCAGATCTCGTCGAGCGACAGCGTCTTGCTCGACGGGTTGTGCATGCGACGGAACACTTCGTTGCTGCCCGAGTCGAGGGACAGACGAATCCAATCGCCCTTTTTCAAGAACGGCGCGGCCGCGAGCAAGCGGTCCCCGCGGCTGCCATTGCTGACGACGGCGACTTGAAGGCCAAGGCCCTTCAAGAACTCCACCATCGACGCGAAGCCTGGGTAGAGCGTCGGCTCCCCGCCGCCGATCAGGATCACGCTCTTCAAGCCGCGATCCACCATCGTTTGCAGCGAGGCGCGCAGCTCGTCGTCGGCATGGCGCACCTTGCTATTGAGGATGTCCCAGTCGATGCAGTGGTCGCACGCGTAGTTGCATGCGGTCGTCAAGTCGAGGTTGATCGACAGCGGCGCCAGCTCGGGATTGGCCGGCAAGGTGCGCCCTTCTGCTTCAGCCTTCCGCGCAGCGCGCTGCCATCGCACGTAGTCGACGACGTAGGGCCACATCGATTCCTGCTGCAGCTTGCGCGCAAAATCATGCACGGCGGCGGTGCGGACCGGTGCCGTCGCAGGCGCGGCTTTCGTGGGATGCGTGTCGGGCTTGGTTTCCACGCAGCCAGTTTGACGGGCGAACGATGCGCTCGCCAGCGGGGATCCATCTCTAAGCACAGGGAATTGCGCTCCAGCGGGCACGGAGCGCGCCCAATCAGCCGAACAGGCGGGCGATCGTCTCGACGTAGAGACAAAGCCTGCCCGCCACTGCATGCGCTGCAGCCGCGCGCTGCACGTTGCGCATCCCGGACGCCGGGTATCGCAGGTTGCGGACGAACTGACCGACCAACGTCTGCAACGGGTCCTCGACGGCCACTTCACGACCGTTGCCGCAGAACGACAACTGATAGCCCTCGCCGATGCGCCGGTCCGCTCGCCGACCGTCGACCGAGAACCACGCCGGGCGGGGCTGCTCGAGATGCTGCTCGACGAACAAGGTGGCGTCGACGCGGCCGCGCGGCCCATTCAGCACCAAGTCCATGCGGCCGCGACCTGGCGACTCGAACTCGCCGCGCGCTTCCTGCAGCGTCAGCAGTTCGCCATGCCCAGGACGCGCAACGGCCCAGGCCATGCTGATCAGGTGCGGCAGCGAATCCTCTGCCATCGCGCGCGGCTCGCCGGTGATCGGCGACAGCCCCATCTCCACTCGGCGGCTGGCCACGTCGATCGGAGGACCGTAGAGCGCATCGAGAGTGGGCAACAAGCACGGCCATTGCGCGTGGTCTGTGAGCAGCGCTCCCGACTCGGTGAAGTCGAGGATCGCCGCCATCGCTTCCTCCACCGACGCAGGATCGACCAGCGGCTTCTCGCAGAGGCAAGGCAGACCAAGCTCAGCAGCAGCCTGGAGCGACTCCAGATGGCGCTCCGCAGGCGATGCAACCACGAGCGCATCGATGCCAGACGCGCAGAGCGATCGCACGTCGGCATACGAATGAACCGAGTGCCCGAGCGACACCGCCAGTTGCGCAGCATTCGCCTCCGCACGCGCGGCATCACGCCCTGAGCACCCCACCACCAACGCGCCTTCGCGTTCGAACGCGCGCGCCAAGAACGGCCCCACGCCATTGCGCGACCTGCCTGCGCCGACGATTCCGATGCGAAGCGCGGCGTCTCGATCTCGTCCTCGAGTCACGGTCACTGGCCTTGCTTCTGCTCCCCGACGCTCTCTTGCCGCTTCTTGCGCAGCTCCTCGACCTTGGCCGCAAACGCCGCGGGATCGTCCTCGTACTTCTTCTTGCACTTGCCGCAGCAGAACACGACCCGGAGCCCATCCACGTCGACGAAGTGCTCCTTACTCGGCTTGTCGCCGCTCACGATGCATTGCTCGTTGGCGGGCTCTTCGCGACGTTTGCGCTCCGCGACTTCGCGCTCCGCTGCGGCAACGCGTTGCGTTGCATACTCGCCGCGATCGACGACCAAGTCCGATCGCTTGCTGGCAACCGCGATGGCCCCGCTCTCCGTCACCGCCGACGCGAATGCGTACACCTTGCGCAGTTGCGGCATCGCACACGACGCAAGTAGGCCTGCGTCGCCAACCTTGGAGCCGTACACGTTGAGCACTTCGAGCTTCGGCAGAACCCCGAGCGAGGCAATGCCGACATCGCTGACCGAAGTGTTCGCAACGGACAGGCGGCGCAACTGCGGCAGCGCGGCAATGCGCACAAGGCCAGCATCGGTCACGTTCGTGCGGCCGAGGTTGAGCCACACCAAGGTTGGGGCGAGTTGCGCCACCGCTTCCATCTCTGCATCGCCGAACTGCGCGCCGGCAAGCGACGCGTTGCAGTCGAGCGCCGCGGAGTCCACCGCAACGCGCTCGCACAGCACGCCCTTCTTGCGCAGCAACGCCACAGCGTCGTCGATCTTCTGCTGCGCGTCGGTCGCGGGTGACTCGATGCCAAAGTCGATCTTGGGGATCACGAGCTTTTGGCGCTCCGCTTCGAAGAACGCATCGCCGCTCTCCGGCCACTCCGCGCCCCCTTGGATCCACCGCTTGATCACGGCAACGGACTCCGGCGACAGGCGCGGCCCTTCGTTGGGCATGCGCTCCTCATCGCCATCCGGCAACTCGATGCGGCGAACCAGTTCGCTCGCCGCAACATCGCCAGCGACCACCGAGCCTTCCTCCTCATCCACCGGGAAGGCGTGCACGCGGGCATCGAGGCGAAGGTCGCCCTTCTGCTTGTCGGCCCCATGGCAGGACACGCAATGCGCCTGAAGGATCGGAGCGACCTCGCGAACGAAATCGACCTTGGGCTCCTGCGCCAACAGCGTGGCGCAGAGTGCGAACGCGCACGAGAGGGTGTGCATTGCGCCTAGCCTACGAGCAACGGCTGCCCACGCCAGACGCGGCGCACGCACGAGCAGACGTCAGATGCGCTTGCCCTTCGCCTTGCTCACAGCCTTTGCCGGCGGCTGCGACGCGGGGATCGCACTGGACGCGACCGGCGGAACCGCAACGACCGGCGCCGTGGCACTGACCTGCGCCGCGGCAACGATCTGCGCGGCAACAACCGGCGCAGCCGCCGCCACCGCAGCGGCCTGCCCACGCGGCGCGCCAATCGCCGACGCGGCCTTCGCTAGCTGCTCCGGCTTGAGCCCGGCCTTCGGCCCGCACACATCCGCGAACGACACCATGCCGACGAGTCGGCCATGCGCATCCACCACGGGAAGGCGCCGCACCGCGTGCTCCGCCATCCGCTCGGCGGCGGCATCGATCGACTGGTCGTCGCGGATCGAGAAGACCATGTGAGCCATCGCGCTCTGCACCGACAGGTCGTCGAGCTTGCGACCCCGCGTGAACGCAGCCATCAGGCAATCGCGGTCCGTGATCATGCCGACCACGCGACCGTTGTCGTCGACGACCGGAGCGGCGCCGCAGTCTTGCTCCCAGAAGATCTTCGCGGCCGATACGAGCGAATCCGTTCGCTTGCACGAACGAGGATTGCGAGTCATCACGTCGGAAACGGTCTTTGCCATGCTCAACGAAGGCGCTCCATCGCCTCTTCCACGTCGCCCTTGCTGCCGATGAACAGCGGAGTGCGCTGATGCAACTTCGACGGAACGATGTCGAGGATGCGCTGCTTGCCATCCGTCGCCATGCCGCCAGCGCGCTCACACACGAACGCCAGCGGCGCGTTCTCGTAGAGCAGTCGAAGCTTGCCCTCAGGCTTCTTCGCCTCGCCGGGATACATGTAGATGCCGCCCTTCAGCAGCGTGCGATGGAAGTCGCCAACCAAAGCGCCTGCATAACGCGCCGAGCGCTTGCCGCATCGCGTGTCCTGCATGCGGAATGCGCGCACCATGTCGCGCGTCTTGTCGTCCCACTTGGTCTCGTTGGCCTCGTTGACCGAGTAGTTGCCAGAGCCCTCGGGAATGCGCAGGTCAGGATGCGTGAGGAAGAACGTGCCGATCGAACGATCGAGCGTGAAGCCGTGCACCGGGCCGCCCGCCGTGTAGACGAACATCGTGCTCGGGCCGTAGAGCACGTAGCCCGCGGCGACGAGGCGATTGCCCGACTGCTGGAAGTCGGCCATCTGCACCGGCCCCGTCGTCGCGCGACGGTAGATGCCGAAGATCGTGCCCATCTGCCCGTCGACGTCGACGTTGCCCGAGCCATCGAGCGGATCGACCGTCAGCACGTAATTGCCGTTCTCGCCGCCGGGAACGACATGGATGTCCTCCATCTCTTCGCTGCCGATGCCCGCGACGAATGGCATCTGCGCAAACACCTGGCGCACCACGTCATCGCTGATCACGTCGAGCGCGCGAACGTCTTCGTCCTGCACGTTCGTCGTGCCCGTGTAGCCGAGCTTGCCGACGAAGCCGGCGCGCATGATTTCGCTGGCGAGCATGCGCGCAGCGAGGCTGATGCGATTGAGGATCGTCGACAAGCCGCCGCTCGCATTGTGCGTCGCTTGGTCGCGGAAGAACTGCTCGCTGAGGGTGAGACGCGTCATGGCCGAGGAAGCGGATTGAAACAGGCGCGCACGGATGAAGGAAGCGCGGGATCAGCGCAGCAGCGCGGGCGCGATCGGCTCGGGCTGCCCCCGGATGTAGGCCCGCCCCTGGGCAGGAATCGGCAGGAGGTAATTGCCAGCTTGTGGCGCGGTGAAGAACGGCGCACGCGCTCCTTGCTCCAGGTCGATGCAGTCGCCCGCCTGGGCAACGAACCAAAGCACGGGAGTTCCATCCGAAGCGCGCGCGATCCACTGGGTCGTTCGCGGCAAGGGCGGCGGGTCGCCGAGGCCTTTGCGCCACATCAGCACGAAGGCATCCGTGAGCGGGCGCGACGGAGCCGCGGTCGGATCCACGCAACGCGCCAACAGGACCAGCTTGGCGGACGGATCCACGCCGCCTTCGAACCATGGCCCGCACGCATGCGGCAAACGCACATCCATCGACCACTGCACCGGGTGATCGAGCAGGAACCGCACGCCCCGGTTGTCGAGCAACGCGGACAACTCCGCTCGTTGGAGCGCGTGCAATGCCGACGCATTCACCACGCCATCGCAGTTGACGACGCGCGCACCCGAGTCGCCACGGCGCAGCTGCTCCCAAGACACAATGCCCGAGTTGAAGCAACCCACCCGCACACCGTCGCCGAGAAGCGGTTGCAGTGCAGCGCCTGCTGCTTGCATGGCGCGCTGCCCCGACAGCGGCTCCAGCGGCAATGGGTTCGCGATCTGCGCAGCCATCTGCCAGCACGCAAGCAGCGCGAACATGGCCGGAAGCTTGCGCATCGCGCGCATCCCGATGCACGCGCCGATGACCAACGGCGCCATGTAGTAGTCGCGAGGATGCCAACGCAGCGACCAGTGCACGAACACGATCGCACACAGAGCAACTGCGACTGACGCGATCACGGCGCCATG
>CAIYFF010000368.1 GCA_903925435.1 uncultured Planctomycetota bacterium
AGGCGCGCGTAGACCTTGGCGCTGTCGCGCTTGATGTCGACGAGCAGCAAGAAGGTCTCGCCGTCGCCGTGCACCGATCCGCCATTCTGTTCGATGCGCTGTCGCAGCGGATCGAGGTAGAGGCGTTCTAGGGTGCGCTGCGGATGCAGCATCCATTCGTCGTGGCCGACGAGCAGCTCGCCATCGCGCAGGAAGATGTCGGCCTCGACGCTGCGAAAGCCCTCGCGCAGCGCGTCCTCGAGCGGGCGCGACCTGCCGTAGTCGTTGTGAGAATGCGCCTTCGATCCAGCGCCAAACCAACGCACGGCTCTGGGGTCTCGTTGGGGCGGCGCGGAGCACGCTGCCGCCAGCGCGGCCATTGCAGCGGCGGCACGGAGCAGGGGGCGGATCTCACTGCGCGTCATGTCCCGAAAGGACACGAAGCGGACGCGATGGGATCAAGGGCTCATCCATTCGCTTCGACATGGGGGGCGAGCGCCGCCCCCATTCGGTTTCGGCGCGCGGTGTGTCAGGAGCTGCGCATGAGAAGCTTCGAGCAATCCGAAGGTCATGGCGTCCCGGTGGTGCAGTGGCTGGCGATCGTGGCGGCGTTGGCCACTGCGGCGCTGAGCGTGCTGGTGTTCTGGGATCCGCATCCTCGCAATCGCGACGCTGCCTTTGAGGTCGACGGCGAGGCGCTCTTCGTCCGCATCGCTGCGTCGCAACCCGCGACCAAGAAGGGCAGCCGCGTCGGCAACGCAGCGAGTGGAAGTCGCATCGTGCTGCCGCAGCCGACCTGGGAGCGGCTTTCGGTGGGGGAGCGCGATGCGCTTGCTCGCTACCTCGACGCGGCCGGCGGCTCGTGGGAGATCTGCGTCGGTGGCGCGACGAGGGACGGCTCGCGAGTGTTGGCTGCCGAGCCTGCCCTCACGAGCAAGACATGGTCGCAGCCGCTGCGTTGATCAGCGCGAGGCGTCGTGCGGCAGCACGCCGCGGCCTGCGCGCAGATAGCCAAACGGCGTGAGGTGGAACAGGTTCGACACGCGCGACGTGTAGAGGTCCGCGTGCGTCTCGATCTGTCGCGCAAGCTGGCTCTTGTCGTTGCCGGCGCGCATCAATGGTCCCCATCGCAGATGCCCGAGTTCGGACGCCTTGCGCGCAAGAGGCGAGATGCTGTGGTCGAGCGCTTCGCCATCGTGTCGCAGTTCGCGGAGGCGCTCGTGGATCGACTGCAGTCCATGTGCGCCCGGGATCAGGTGCGATGGCAGCCCCTCCGGGAGCGGTTGGTGTCGCTCTGCGCGTTGCAAGCTCAGGCGAAGCAGCGCTTGCTCGCGGTCGAGTCGCTCCTTCTTGCGCATCAGGTCCTGCAGCTCGTGCTGCTGCTGCGCAAAGTCCTGCTCCTGCGCGATCTCTCGCTCGAGCTCGCGCAGCACCAGCGCCGTGCGCCAGCGACGAATGCGACTGCTCACGTGCACGTCGGCATACATGTGGTCGCCGACGTAGAGGATCGACTCACCGCCGCACTCTAGATACTCCTGCACCAGTCGCGCGTTGCCGCCGCGATACCGCCCGCCTTGGCGCAGCGCGTGCTTGCCGTCGATCACTTCGCCTTTGCTGTCGATGCCGAAGAACGGACTGGCGCTGTCGAAGAACGAAGGCTTGCGCGACTGCACGATCGTCAGCTCGAACAACTGCTCCCAGGCGCCCTTGCCCAAGAAGCGGTCGAACGAGAACTCCATCATCGGCTTCGTGTAGTGCCACTCGCTGTTGGTCGCGAGGAACAAGCGCTTGCCGGCTTGCTTCAGGTCGACCAACGCTTGCGGCAACAGCGGATCGATGTCGACGAAGCGCTCGGGGTCGGCGATCACCTCGGCCTTCAGTTCGCCTTCGAGATGCGCTGCGTCCATCGTCGTCTTGACGAGGTCGTAGAGCGCGCCGTAGCCGATCTCTCCGAGTTCTCCGCGGTCGAGCAGTTCGACCATCTGGCCATAGAGGCACGCCTCGGACAGCGAGAAAAGCGTGTTCAAGAACACCCAGCGGGGTTCGTGCAGATCGACCCAGACTTGGCTGTAGATCCGGCGCTGCTCTTCGTGCGGCAGGATCTGCGTGCCGTGCGCCGCTCTGACGACGTAGCCAAAACGGTTGGCTTTGACGAGGTTGCCGAGCTGGAGGTCGATCACGAGGCCGCGCGAGAACAGCTCGGCGTCGAACTGCAGGCCGCCGACCGGAATCCCTTTGCCGAGCAGTCGTTGCTGCACATGGGCATATGCGCGCGACTCCCACTCCGCCTCGTCGTAGTGGACGAGCGTGTAGTCCATGTCGAAGCCGATTGCCTGGATCGAGCGCATGTTCAGGGTGCGGTTGCAGAACACCCGGAGCGGCGCTGGGGGCAGGAAGTCGTGGTCGGACATGCTCGACATGTAATCGGATGCGGAAGGGCTCGGGCGCAAGTTTCCGTTGCCAACGAGCCGATCGCGAGTGGAGGATCACTCCCTGCCAGTCGAAGTCTGGCGCAGGCAACCTATCGGACTACTGTGGACTCCATGCCCAGGCACTTCATCTCTGCTCTGTTGGCTTCCGTCATTGCGTCGGAGCATCTTGCGGCGCAAGACCCTCGCACTCGCATCGTCTTCGTCGGCGATTCGATCACCGAAGGCACTGTGCAGCGTCCAACCTATCGCCAGCCACTTTGGACGCTGTTGCACGATGCGGGCTATTGCTTCGACTTCGTCGGCGCCCGTCACGGCGTGATCGGCGGCCGGGCTCCTGCGCATCCGACCTACGACCTCGACCACTACGGCTTCAGCGGGGGCTCGACGTTCGAGGTGTGCTTCCAGCTCTTCGCGCCGCTACCGCAGTTCGACGCTGACGTCGCAGTCGTGCAGCTCGGCACCAATGACGTCATCAAGGGAACGGTCTTCTACCAGATGACGCCGGCGCAGATTGCGCAGGTCGCGGACTCGTTCTTGCGCGGCATCGTCAACGTGCTGCGCTCGCCGCAATACGAC
>CAIYFF010000369.1 GCA_903925435.1 uncultured Planctomycetota bacterium
CTTGCCCGGCGACGCAGAGTTCGAACGCCTCGCCACCCTATGGGGAACCACTCGCCTCGGTGCGCGCAGCATCGTTCTGGTCGACGTCGCGCGTGTGTCGACCTCGTGCGGGTTCGGCGTGCCGCGCATGGACTACGTCGGCGACCGCGACGAAATGTCGAACTGGTGCGCCAAGAAGGGGGAGGACGGTGTGCGCCGTTACGTGCGCCAGAAGAACGCGACGAGCCTCGACGGCTTGCCGGGACTCGACGCGACGTGATCTGGAGAACGCCGATGCACTCGCGTCGATGGGCGATGGCTCACGAACTCCGCCCGCCTCACCCCTGCAACGCCGCCTTGATCGCCGCGATGTCGCCGTCGAAGTCCTCGACCGTGCGCGGCCCAAACGACACGCGGATGAAGTGGCGCAGCGGCGATGCTTCGCCTCGGCGCTGCATGTCGCACAACTCGCCGGGCAGGATCGCCGCCTTCTGGCGGAACAGCCGGCGATTGAACTCTGCCGCGGTGAGGCCGTTGGGCAACTTCATCCAGCAGTAGAAGCCGCCGGTGCCGGTGTAGTCGACGAAGCCGAGCGACTTCAGCGCCTCGCAGTAGCGATGGCGTTGGCTGCCGTAGAACTTCGAGATCGCATGGCGCGCGGCGTCGATGTGGCTCTGTTCGAACAGTTGCAGCACGTAGTTCTGGCTCAGCTGGCTGATGCCGCCCATGCCGTACGACGAGAAGTTCTTGAGCGTCTCGAGTTCCTTGCTGGGGCCGATGACCCAGCCAGTGCGCGCGCCTGGCGCTTGCAGTCCCTTGGTCGCGGCTCCGATGACGAACAGGTTGTGCTCGTCGATGTTCTTGACGTGCGCGAGCACGCTCATCGGCGGCTCGGCGAAGAACTCGTAGGCCTCGTCGATGAGCGCCGCAAAGCTCGACTCCCTCGTCCACGCCGAAAGCTTGTCGAGGTCGCTCGGTTGCAACGTGACGCCAGTGGGATTGCCGGGATTGCTGCGGAGCAGCATCTGCCGCGCGGCGCCGCTGTCTTTGTGCGCCTTGCGATGGTCATCGAGCGACGGTCGGAAGCGATTCTGCTCGTTGCTCGGCACGATGGTCCATTCGCGCCCGCAGTGCCGCAGCATGTCCCAATACGGCGTGTATTCGGTCTCCTCGATCGAGATGCGCAGGTCCTTCTGCATCATCCAAAGCAGCGCGACGAGGCCGGGGCGTCCGCCCGCGAACAGCATCACGTTGTCGGTCGTGAGCTGGCAGCCGTAGTGGCGGTTGTAGTAGCCAGCGATCGCCTTCTTGAGCGCCGGCGTGCCATCGGCCTTCGGATACATGCGGTCCAAGTGCGTGACCGGAAGGCTCGAAGGCAACTCGGGGCCGCCGGGCACTCTCGTCGTCAACGGGAAGCCCTGGCTCATCGGGCGCGTGCCAGGGTCGCCGATGTAGGAGCCCGTCTCCTTCGCGAAGGCGAACAGGATCTGGTAGATGCCCATCGGATCGCGCGGCTGAAGCATGCTCATGCCCCGCATCCTCGCCCCGTGTCGCGGCGGCGTCAAAGCCGCCTGCCGCTCCGGTCCGCGCGCCTGTTCAGCGCGCTTTCGAACTGTGCTGGACTGCGGCCGCGATGAAGTCGCGGAACAGCGGCTGCGGCTGCAGCGGCTTCGTCTTGTATTCCGGGTGGAACTGCACGCCGACGAAGAACGGATGGTTGGGCAATTCGACGATCTCGACGAGATCGAGCTTCGGATTGACGCCCGACATCACCATGCCCGCTTCGGAGAGCCGCGAGCGGTAGGCGTTGTTGAGCTCGAAGCGATGGCGGTGGCGTTCGCTGATCAGGTCCTTGCCATAGGCCTTGTGCGCGCGCGTGCCTTGCTTGATCGAGCAGTCGAACGCGCCGAGGCGCATCGTGCCGCCCTTGTCGTTGACGCGCTTCTGCTCCTCCATCAGCGAGATCACCGGGTTGGTCGCTTGCGGGTCATACTCCGTCGTCGTCGCGTCGGTGATGCCGAGCTTCGCGCGCGCATACTCGACGACCGCTGCTTGCATGCCGTAGCAGATGCCCAAGAACGGGATGTTGTTCTCGCGCGCATACTTGATGCTCGCGATCTTGCCTTCGAAGCCGCGCTCGCCGAAGCCGCCCGGCACCAGGATGCCGTCGACGCCCGCGAGGTGCTTCTCGGCGCCGTCGTTGTAGACCGCCTCGGCCGACACCTTGCGCAGCTTGATCTTCGCCGCGTTGGCGATGCCGGCGTGGTTGAGCGACTCGTAGATCGACTTGTAGGCGTCGTGCAGCTCGATGTACTTGCCGCTGACCGCGATCTCGATCGTGTGCTTGGGCTCGCGCACGACCTCGAGCATGCGTTCCCAATCGCTCACGTCGGCGTCGCGCTTGGGTTCGATCTGCAACTGGTCGAAGATGCGGCGCGGCAGGCCCGACTGCATCAGCATCAACGGCACCTGGTAGATCGAGAACTCGACGTCCTTCTCCTCGATCACGGCTTCGGGGCGCACGTTGCAGAACAGCGAGATCTTGCGCGCCATGTCTGGCTCCATCGCGATCTCGGTGCGGCAGATCAGCACATGCGGTTGGATGCCGATCTCGCGCAGCTTGCCGACGGACTGCTGCGTGGGCTTGGTCTTGAGTTCGCCCGACGCGCGCAAGAATGGCAGCAACGTCAGGTGGATGAACATGCAGTCGTGCAGCCCCTGCTCGAGCGCGAATTGGCGGATCGCTTCGAGGAACGGCAGGCTCTCGATGTCGCCGACCGTGCCGCCGATCTCGGTGATCGCAACGTCCGGAGCCTTCTCACCAGGGCTCGGCGCAGCGCCGGCCTTGATCGCCATCTTGATCTCGTCGGTGATGTGGGGGATCACCTGGACGGTGTGGCCCAGGTAGTCGCCGCGGCGCTCCTTCTGGATCACCGACTTGTAGATCTTGCCGGTGGTGTAGTTGCTGTCCTTGTTGACGCGCGCGTGCGTGAAGCGCTCGTAGTGGCCGAGGTCGAGGTCCGCCTCCGTGCCGTCGTC
>CAIYFF010000370.1 GCA_903925435.1 uncultured Planctomycetota bacterium
CGACAAGAAGTGCGCGCAGGTCAGCATGAACCTGCTCGACTTCCACGTGACGTCGATCCGCACCGTGTTCGACGCAGTCGCCGAACGCGCGAAGGCCGCGGGCGTGGATGTGCTGGAGAGCGAACTGATTGGCCTGGCGCCCGCGGCTGCGATCGACGCTGCGCTCAGCAAGCACATCAAGCTGCCATCGTTTGACGCAAAGCAGCAGGTCGTCGAAGAGAAGCTGAAGGGCTGAGTTACGCGGGCGCGCAGCGCTCAGCGCGCAGCGCACAGCGCTCAGCGCACGGGCGCGGCGACTCGCAGCGGCACTGCGCGGCCGCGCGCGACGATTGCGCCGGTGTCGTCGAGCACGACTGGGCGATGCCAGCGCAGGTCGCCATGCTGCGCGCCTAGAGGGACGGCGATCTCAGCATGCACGCGCCCTGCGTCATCGAGGCGGAACCGCTCGGCGCTCGCGATCGCCTTCGCGTCGAGTTCGCGCTGCGGCAGCGCGTCGTTGCCGCATGGGAGCAGCGCCACGTCGCGGCCACGATGGGTCGCAAACGCGTCGATCGCGATGCGCTGCTTGTCGCCGATCGCCACGACGAGCGATTCTGCGACTGCGCGCACCGGCGCTGGCCCGAGAACGAGATCGGATGCCGCAAACGCGAGCATCGCGCCGCACGCGTCGTCGGGGTGGTAGGGATCGGTCTCGACGATGCGCACCGTGAGCCCCGCGGACGTGATCTCGTCACAGACAGGCTGCAAGTCGACGAACGGAATGCGCAGCGATGCGAGCAGCTCGAGTTCGCGTTCGCGCGCGCGTCGCTCGTGCTCCTGCCACGCGTTGCTCTTCGCGAAGATCGGCAACAGCACGATCGAGAGTTCTGCGCCGCTTTGCGCCACGTCGTCGCGCAAGCGCTGCAGCGCCGACTCGACCTCGCGTTCGCGGAACGTGTAGTGCTCGGGCCGCAGTCGATCCGTGTGACGGAAGTGGATGAGCAGCTCGTAGAGAATGCTTCGTCGATACGCAGCAGGATCGATCGGCACGAACGATCCCGGATTGCACAGCGTGAGATTGCCACTGCGCAGGCACGCGACCGTCGACTCGGTGAGGTCGTTGTTGTGCAGCGTCAGCACGACGCGCTGCGGCGCGATCGCGCGCTGCGAACGGAACCAACCAGCGACCTCCTGCACGGGATTCCAGCTCTCGACGCCCGCGTTCCAGAAGGTCGCCTTGCCGCCATCCCACATGGCCGCGAGCGGGTTCACGAGCGAACCGCGCCGCGTCACCGAATCGCCGAGGAACACGAACTGCGTCTCTGGGCCCTCGCCGTCGATACGCGGCGACGTGCGCAACGCGCCGCGTTCGTCGTACCACGGGCCGCCGAGCACCGGCGCATGCCCGAGTTCGTCATCGGCGCGGATCATCGTCGCTTCGCGCGCCGCGCGTTCGGCGAAGACTTCGATCGCAGTGGGGCTCAACAGTCGGCCCGCGGGCATAACCGCGCGCACGGCGAACTCGGCAAGCAGCACTGTCATGCCGACCGATGCGAGCGCGAGCGCGATGCGCATCGACCAACG
>CAIYFF010000371.1 GCA_903925435.1 uncultured Planctomycetota bacterium
GCAGCGAGGTCTGGGTCGGTCTGATTCACCTGTCGCACGCTGCGTTCGCGGACGATCGACAGCATGCCAGGTTGCGGACGCCCCCACGTGCCGACTGGCATCGTCGACAGATCGGCCGGCAACGATTCTGGCAAGCGGTTGATGCCGATCGCCGGATAGACGAGTCCGAGCAACGCCGCGAGCGCGAGCGATGCGCAAACTGCGGTGCGCTGCACAGAGGGATGCTCGGCGCGCGCACAACGCCACGTCGCAAACCACGCGATGGCTGCGGCAAGCGGCGCCACGTAGGACAAGCCAAACCACGCAACGAACAGCGAGAACACCAGGATCGGCAGCGCAAGCAACGAGGCGGCCGCCGTCAGTTGCATGCGCAGATGCCGCACGGACAACGTGGCGAGCCACGGCTCGGTGATCAGCGCCATCGGCACGAGCAAGGCGAGCACGTAGCGCTCGAAGCTGCTCATCAACGCGAACGGGACGAGGCCGATGCCAAACCACGTGAGCAGCCACTTGGCCTTGCCTTGCTGCGGATGGCGACCGCGCAGCACGGACCACGCGGCGCTGGCGAACGCGATCGACCACGGCACGAACAACCCGAGCGCAGCGCCCGCGATGTTGGGCAACGACAGCAGGCCAGAGAGCCCAAACGAGCGGTGCTCCGCTTGCTCGGCCATCACGTTCCAGAACTTGGGGTGCGCTTGCTGCACCCAGATCGGCCACGGCAATGCGAGCGCGCAGAACACCAGGAGCGCGGGCACAAGGTGCAGCCACGAGCCAGCTGGGCGAGCGCGACGCACCAACAACGCGGCGGTCACCGGCGCGAGCGCGAACCACAGCGCCACGGGCCCCTTCGTCATCGCTGCCGCGGCGAGCAACACAGCTGCGGCGAGCAACGATGCCAACGCGCCGGAGCGCACCCAGCGCATGCCATAGAGCACGGCCCACGACGACAGGCATGCGACCGGAAGGTCAAACATCGCGCGCCGCGACTCGACTGCGACGCCCGCGGCAGCGAGCGCGAGCAAACCCGTCACCATCGCGTTGCCACCGAAGCCGCGCGCAATCTTGGCCGCAACGACCGCGAAGCCTGCGCCGGCGAGCACGGTCGGAATGCGCGCGACGAACATGCTCGGACCAAACGTCTCGAACAACCCGCGCATCGCCCAGTAGAGCAACGGCGGCTTCTGCAGGCGCACCTCGCCGTTGACGTACGGCGTCAGCCACTCGCCGCGCTCCATCATCTCGAGCACGGTGCGGAACGAGAGCCAATACTCGTCCTGCCCGGAGATGCTCGACTGCGAGCCGATCGACGGCAGCAGGCAGGCGATGGCGAAGGCAAACAGCAGCCAGTCGCGGCCGCTGCGTTCGTTCGAGAGGTCAGGCGCCGACGCGCCAGGAATCTGCATCCGCGCAGGATCCCCCGCGCAGATGGCTGGATGCAAGCGGCAAGAGTGCGCCGCTTCGCGTCCGCGTCAGACTGCGACTGGCTCCTCGATGCGGAACTGCTGCACGAGGCGCTGCAACTCGACCGCCATGTGCGCCAACTCCTCCGACGCGCGGCTCGCCTGGGTCACGCCGTCCGACGCGCGCGTCGCGGCGGTTGCCACGCTCGACATCGAGTTGGCGATCTCGCTGCTGCCCTGCGCCGCCTCGGTGATGCTGCGCGTGATCTCCTGCGTCGTGGCGCTCTGTTCCTCGATCGCGCTGCTGATGGAGTGCTGCGCTTCGTGGATCTGGCGGATCGTCGCGAGGATCTCTTCGATCGATTTGCGCGCGACCAACGTGTCCGACTGGATCGACGCCACGCGCTGGCTGATGTCGCCGGTCGCCTTGCTCGTCTGGCTCGCGAGTTCCTTGACCTCGTTGGCAACGACCGCGAAGCCGCGGCCCGATTCACCGGCGCGCGCTGCCTCGATCGTCGCGTTGAGCGCGAGCAGGTTGGTCTGCGCCGCGATCTCGCCGATCAGCTTGACGACTTCGCCGATGTCGCGGCTGCTCTTCGACAGCTTGTTCATCACTTCGTCGACCGTCGACGCGCGGTCCACGGCCTGTTGCGCGACTGTGGTCACGTGCGTCACGTTGCTCGCGATCTCGCGCACGCTCGCCAGCATCTCCTGCGCGGCGCTGGACACCGTCTGCAGGCTCTGGTCGACGGCCTGCGCCGCAGCCGTCACGACGCGCGCTTGCTCGCTGGTCTCTTCGACCGAAGACCCCATGTCCGAGCTGACTCGCGCGAGCCCGCCAGCCGCGTCGGACAACGAACGCGAGTTGGAAGAGATCGAGGCGATCGCTTCGCTCATCGCTTCGACCGCGCGGTTGAGCGATTCCTTCACGAGCGCATGGTCGCCGCTGTAAGCGCCCTCGACGCGCACCGTGAGGTCGCGCTTGCCGACGCGCTCCAGCACATCGCGCGACTCCTCGATCGGCTTCGTCGTGCGATCGAGCATTCCGTTGATGCCCGCGCACAGTTCGCGGAAGCCGCCTTGGAACTTGCTCGCATCCGCGCGCTTCGACATGTCGCCGCGTTCCGCCGCGTCCACCAACGACTGCGTCTCTGCGAGCAACGCGCGCAGCACGTCGAACGTGCCCGCCGTCGCGCGCTGCATGCGCTGGAATTCGCCAGAGCCGTCCGTCTGCACGTCGACTGAAGTGTCGCCTTGCGCAAGGCGCTGCATCGCGCCACTGCACTCCGCGACGGGCGTTGCAATCGCAGCGAGCATCGAGTTGATGCCTTCGCACAGTTCGCGGTAGGCGCCTTGGTAGCGCTTGGCGTCGGCCCGCTCGTCGAGGCGTCCTTCGCGCGTCGCCTGGATGAGTCGACGCGTGTCGGCAAGCAATGCGCCGAGCACGTTCGAGGTGTCCTGCAGCGCAGTGCGGATCGGGCGCAAGTCGCCTTCGAAGCTGCCTTGTGCCTTGGCGTCGAGCTTGCCGCTCGCGATCGCAGCCAGCGTCGTCGCAGTCTCCTGCAACGGCGCAGCGATCGTGGCGAACATCTGGTTCATGCCCTCGCATAGCTCGCGATAGCCGCCCTCAAAGCGTGCGGCGTCCGCGCGCTTGCTGAGTTCGCCGCGGCTCGACGCTTCGATGAGGCTCCGCGTCTCCGCGACCACGCCGTTGAGCACTTCCACCGTCTGGTTGAGCGATCGCGCCATCTGGCCGAGTTCGCCACCTGTGTTCTCTTCGAGGCGCTGCGAGAGATCCCCGCGCGCCACTGCGCCGAGAACCTCGGCCGTGCGCAGCACAGGCGCGGCGATGTTGCCAGCCACCTTGCGCGCAACGAGCACGATCACGACGGCGGCCACGGCCAACATGCCAAGGATGGCATTGCGAAGCGCGAAAGCCTGCGAGAACGCCTCGTTGCTCGGCTGGCTCACGGTCGCGATCCAGCCGTAGCCCGGGAAGTTGAAGACGCCCTTCGACGCGGCGAAGGCCATCACGATCTCCTGGTCCGCGTCGACGTCTCGCTCGCGCGTGTAGCCCGTCTCGCCCTTGATGCCGCTCGCCGCGGCCTCGGATCCTTCTGCCGCGAGGTTGGTGACGAGCACTTCTTCGGCGTCGATGTCATCGAGCACGAGACCATTCTTCGAGAGCACATGCGTGTGCGCATGCACGCCACGCGCGTCGAGATGCGTTCGCGTCTCCGCCATGATCTCGGTCACGATGCGCTCCCACGATGCGCGATTGGACCAAACGCCAACGACCTTGCCCTCTGCGTCGCGAATCGGCGCGGAGAAGTTGAGCGCGAGGCCACGCGTTCCGAACACGCTGGCAACCGCGGCATCGGCCTGGAGATCGCTGTAGTAGGCCTGCCCGGGAGTGACTGCGCCGCTGATGCAACGCTCGAACCACTCTTCGCCGCGCACGCTGGTCCCGATCAGTTTCTGCGCCGCTAGCGGCGAGCCATCGTTCTTCACGGTGTTGACCGCGCGCACGTTGCCATCGGCATCGGCGACGACCATCAGGTCATAGATGCCGTAGGCCTGCGTATAGAAGTTGGCCGCCGACTCAGCCTCCTGTCGCGACCCGCGAGCCATCGGGTTGAAGGCAAACGCCTGCACGTCGCCGTAGCGCTCGAACAGGTTGCGATCGATCTTCTGGATCGCAGCTTCCGCTTCGGCGCGAAGGCTGTCGCCAGCGCGTTGCTCGAGGCTCGCGCTAGAACGCACGAACGCGACCACGCCGACAACAACGACGGGGAGCAGGCCAAGCGTGAGGAATGCAGCCGACAAACGACCGCGAATCGTGGCGATGGAGAACATGTGGATGCGATCTCGGAAGGGACGATCCCTTGGTCGTCTCCCGATCGATCCGCTCTTGACGACCGAGCCCTTGCATGTTGCCCGGGTGGCTCCCGCTTGGTGCGTATATGCGCCACGCCGAAGTGCGGGCTGGCGACATGACTGTCGCAAGACGCCGCGACCCTTGCCCTGTAGCGCACCGTGTTCGACCATGGAGAGCTTCCCAAACCCTCCTCAGAGCCAGGTCTCATGCTCAAGCACCTACTGCTCGCGGTCCTCGCGACGATCGCATCCCTCGCGGCACAGACGGCGCCGTGCCTGTCCTTCAACGACTCGAACAACAACTCGAACGGCAGCGTGACGGGGTTTGGCTTCGGCGGCCCGAACACTCGCGCTTGGCAGGTCACGCCCGTCGCGCCAGTGACCATCGAGAGCGTGCGGCTGTTCACGGCCAACACGTTGCTCGCGACCGCGTTCATGAACGTGGAGATCTGGTCGGACGTGAGCAATCTGCCCGGCGTTCGCCTCGCGGGCGGAACGTGGAAGATCGACCAGGCGCTACCTCGCCACTGGCAGGGCGCCAACCTCGATGCACCGGTCGCCTTGGGCGGCGGCCAGAAGTTCTGGGTGGTCTGGATGGACCCCGGCTTCAGCGAGTTCCCCATCGAGACTGGCGCGCTCACGCTGCCTGTCGCCACGCGCAGCAGCCCGACCGCGGCATGGGTCGTCGCTGCGACCCCCTCTGCATTGAAGGTCCGCTTCTACTGCAACCGACTCGATGACATTGGCATCGGCAACAACGGCGGCTCCTGCCTCGGAACGAATGGCGTCTTCCCGGCTGCGTTCACCAACCACGAACCGACGGTCGGCAACGCGCTGTTCTCGATCGAAGGCACTGGGTTCTTGAGCGGCACGGCGTGCTTCATGATCCTCGGCGTGCAACCGGCTTGGCCGTCCATCCCGCTGCCCGTGCTGCCCGCAGGCTGCCAGCAAAACGCCGACCTGTTCGATTCGTACTTCGGGTTTGCCGGCACCGGCAACACGCGCGGCCCGACAGCCAATGGGCACGTTCGCTATCTGCTGTCGATCCCCAACGATCCAGGCCTCGTCGGCGGCTTCATCGGCTGCCAAGTCGCAGGGTTCGACACGGCAACTGGCGCAGCGATCCCGCTGGTTACGACCAACGCAGTGACGGTGGTCATCCGCTGAAGTAGACGCGGCCGGGATGCTGGCTGAGCGCACGCTGCTAGGATCGCCGCAGCCATGCAGACCATCCCGGCCTTCTACTTCGACCGCGAACGGCTCGCGCAGATCGCGCGCACAAAGGGCGAGTCGTTCCGCAGCGCTCAGCCGTTTCAGCACTGCGTGTTCGAGGACTTCTTGCCGCAGGATGTCTTCGAACTGCTCGTCCGCGAGTTCCCTGGCCCTCAGGACCCGGCTTGGGAACTCCACGGCCCTGGACGCACGCAATGGGCGCGCGACCGCAACAGCGCGAAGCTCGGAACGAGCGACGAAACGCGCTTTGGAGCGTTCACGCGCCACTTCATGGGGCAGCTCAACTCCGGGACGTTCCTCACGTTCTTGGAGGAGCTGACGGGAACGAAGGGGATCATCCCGGACCCGACCTACAACCACTGCGGCATGCACAGCACAGGGCCTGGCGGGCGCCTGATGATGCACACGGACGTCAATCGACATCCGCTCGGCAACCAGATGCATCAGTATCTCAACCTGATCGTCTACATGAACCCGGGCTGGAAGGAGGAATACGGCGGCCACCTGGAGCTGTGGGACAACAAGCGCCAACCAGTGCATCGCTACCTGCCGCAGGGCAATCGCGCAGTGTTGTTCAACGCGGGGACGCGCTCGTTGCACGGCCATCCACATCCGCTGACGTGTCCGCCTGATCGCCGTCGCAACAGCCTCGCGGTCTACTACTACCTGCGGGAGCGGCCCGCGAGCGACGACTACCAGGGCATGCAGAAGTTCGTGCACTGGGTGCCGGTCACGGCCGAGGACCATGCGTTCGGCAAGGAGCGCACGCAGAAGGCGCTAGGCATCGTGCAGCAGATCGCGGGCAACGTGATCCACGTGCCGATGCCGCTCATTCCGTTCGACGTGCCCGAGGCGTTTGTCGACAAGCAACAGAACACCGCGCCGCTCTACTTCTTGAAGGACTCGGACTGGCAGGACCGCGAAGCGTTCGGCCAGCGCAACCTGGGCGCGATGATCCGCAACTCGGGCAAGAGCGCTTCGGAGTTCTTCGCGGGCCATCGCCCAGTCGCGCTGCTCGGCGTCACCGATCCAAGCGATGTCGCGACGAAGAGCTACATGTCGTGCCTGCTCGACCCGCAAGGGGAGCTGTTCGTCGTGCGGGGACCAAGCGCGTGCGACCTGTTCTGGGTCGGGTTCCTCGACGAGATCCTGTCGAGCATCATCAAGCTCGACTGATGCACGAACGCGCGGCGCGCCGATTCGCGCGCCGCGACGTTGCGATCAGTAGCGGAACGCGCTGACGAGCTTGGACAGGCCGTCCGCCATCTTCGACAGCGACTCGGCGGACTGCATCGAATTCTGTGCGCCCACCGAGGTCTCGCTCGCGCACTGCGTCACTCGCGAGATGGTCGAGACGATCTCCGTCGAGCCTTGCGCGGTCTCCGCAAGCGTGCGCGCGATCTCCTTCGTGGTCGCGGTCTGCTCTTCGACTGCGACCGCGATCGTCGACTGGATGTCGCTGATCTGGTGCACGATCTCGCCGATCTTGTTGATCGCCGTGCGCGCTTGCTTGGTGTCGCCCTGAATCGCGTCGATGCGCTGGCTGATCTCGCCCGTCGCCTTCGACGTTGCGTTGGCGAGCTCCTTGACCTCATTGGCGACGACTGCGAAGCCACGGCCAGCCTCGCCGGCGCGCGCCGCTTCGATCGTCGCATTGAGCGCGAGCAGGTTGGTCTGCTGCGCGATGGTGTTGATGAGCTTCACGACC
>CAIYFF010000372.1 GCA_903925435.1 uncultured Planctomycetota bacterium
CAGGATCAGCGCGTGGCCGTCGTTGTCGATCACGTGCTGTCGCGTGCGGTCCGCGACCGTCTGCTTGTAGAGCTGCGGCGACGCGCTCGGATCGGGCATTGCCTCTTCGAGCACGAGCTCCACCTTCTCGTCGTAGTCGAACGGCGAGCCGAGGCGCAGCGTGTCGACGCGATCGCCGTCCATGCCGAGCTGGCCACGCACGTAGGAGAACTGCACATCGTCGACGGGGCCGAGCGTCGCGGAGGTCAGCACGCACGTCGGGCCCTTCTCGAACAGGTGCTGCCGCAGCGTGGCGCTGACGTCGAGCGGTGCGCCGCACAACGATGCGCCGTGCTTGCCTGGCTCGATCCAGCGCACGAGTGGCGAGTTGGGCATCGCGTTGGGATCGGACAGCGACGTCAGCACTGCGCCGAGGGCGACCAGCCCGTTGGCACGAGCCTGCAGCTCCATGCGCGCATCGACGCCTTCGACGCGCGATGCGCACAAGCCGAGTTCGGCAGCGAGCGAGCGCAGCAGCGGCGTGATTGGGTCCTCGAGCACAATGTCGAAGAGAGCGCCGCCTTGATGCTGTGGCATCGAATCCATGCGCGCCTCGAGCTCTGCGAAGAACGCGTCGTTCTGCATGCGCAGCTCTTCGAGTAGTTGGCGCGCGCGCGGCGAACCGTGACGGCCCAGCAGGCTGCGATCGCTGCGACGCGAATGCAGGCGCTTGATGTGCCAGCCCACGGTTGCGGCGGAGATGCGCAACCCAAGGCTCTCGGTTGCGACGCGCTCGAGGTGGTGCGCTTCGTCGAACACGACGAAGCGATGCTCGGGCAAGAAGGTCGCTCCGGCCATGCGCAGCGCGAGGTCGGCGAAGTAGAGCGAGTGGTTGATGACGAGAACCTGCGCGGTCTCTGCGCGCCGTCGCGCACGTTGCCAGCCGCAACCATCGAAGTGGGGGCACGCGCGATTGAGGCAGTTGCCGTGTTCGGCTTGGACTTCCTCCCAAACCTCCGGCTCGACCGCGAATGGCAACTCCATCTTCGTGCGGTCGTGCGGTTGCAGCGACCAGTGCACGATCTTGCGCAGTTGCTCGTGCTTCTCGATGTCTTCGAGCATCGACTGCTCGCGCTGCGCCTGGTTCATGCGGCGCAGGCAGAGGTAGTTGTTGCGGCCGACGGCGGTCGTCGACGACCACTCGAACGGCAGCACCGCGTGGAGGAACGGCAGGTCCTTCTTCTCGAGTTGCTCCTGCAGCGCGATCGTGCGCGTGCTGATGACGACGGGGCCCTGGCCCTGGTTCTTGTCGGCATGCAGCGCCGACGGCAACAGATACGCAAACGACTTGCCGACGCCGGTGCCTGCTTCTGCGATCAAGTGGCGGCGCTCGGCGAATGCGCGCTCGATCGCCAGCGACAGATCCAACTGCTGCGGGCGCACTTCGAACCCGGGCAACCGCCGCGCGATGGGGCCGTCGCTCTGGAGCAGCGTGCGGACGTCCAGCTTCACGCGCTTGCCTCGCGGACTTCGGAGGTGGCAATGAGGCGTCCGTGCTGCGGCGCCCATTCGGAGCAGATCACAAAGGCCGCGTCCATCGGTTGGCCAACCCGCTCGTTCGCGAGCGCGCGCCCAAGCGCGCTGTGGAGCCGCGGACGCTGCGTCGCTTCGTGATCGCTGCCATCCGGGCCGCGCCAGCGGAATCGCACGAGGCAGCGCTGCGCGTGCTTGCGACGCTTGCCTTGCTCATGCTCTGGCACCGCGAGTTCGGTTGCGATCGCCTGGCACGCGACTCCGTTGCGCAGCGTCACGAGCACGCGCCACACGTGTGCAAGCCACGCAGAGAATGCGAGCAGCAGCGGCAACACGATCCATCCCGCATACCACGGCAACCACCACGCGATGTCGGTCGATTTGCTGTCGCGCAGTCGGCTCACGCTCGTGTCGTCTGGCAGATACTCGACGCCGCGGTGGTCGCCTTCCCGCAGGCCTCCGCGCGGCAGCCACGACACGCCAAACTGCTCGACGTTGTTGGCGTCGACGAACGTGTAGCTCACGCGCGCGCGATCGCGCAGGCGGCCCTTGTTGTCGCGTTCGCGGTCGATGGCGCGCACCGTGGCGACGGCAGCGCTCGGTTGTTCGCATGCGTCGAGTCGCCAATCGCAGCGCGGCGACCGAAAGTCGTCGCGGCTCCACTCCGCTGCCAAACCCATGCACGCGAACAGCAGCATCGCGCCGAGCGCGATGCCGATCGCTTCACGGGACTGCGCAGCGACGAAGAACGTCACGCGGCGCGGCGGATTGGGCCAATGGGGCATGACGAGCGATCGTGGCGGGGCTGATGCGAGGATGCCAGCGCGCGTTGCGCGGCGATCAGACGCGCGGCAGCGAGCGCACGTCCGCGGGCGCGAGATCGCCGCCGAAATCGGATGGCAGCACGAGCCGGCAGTGCTGCGGCGCCTTGCGGTCGTGGAGCACAGGGGCCTTTTCGAAGCGTCCCATCTCCATCATCTGCACAAGACGCGCGCCGAGCGGGCTGTGCACGCGCACCCAGTGTCGGCTGGTGCGATCCTGCGCGCGGCGATCCTTGAACTGAAAGCGCACCGACACGCATTCGGGCAAGCAGAACCGCACGCGCTTCACGTCGAGGATGGTCGCGACGCCGACGTCGCCGTGCATCAACACCGAGCGCAAGCGCATCACGCCAGCAAGCCACGCGATGCCGAGCAGCAGGCCTGGCACGACCAGCAGCGCAAAGGACTGGCCTGGGTCAAAGCGCTTGGCGCGCACATCGACTTTGGCGTCGCGGATGCGACTGAGGTTGGGGTTGCCCTTCGAGTATTCGATCGGCACGGCTTGCCCTTCCCGCCATGCGCCTTCGACCACGCGGCATGAGCCCGTGTAGTTGTGGCCCTCGGCGTAGAACTCGTAGTCGACGACCTGCGACTTGGTGCCGTCGATGTCTTGCACGGCGCGAACGACCGCTTCCACCGGTTCCCGCGGGCCTCGTTCGAGCCGGTCGGCGTCCACGAACAGGAAGCTGTTCGCGAGGAAGAACAGCCACGTGATCACGCCGCCATATACGGAGAGCACGAATGTCGCGGCCGCAAGCGGCCAGCGGTAGCCGAGCACTTTGCGCCATCGCACGCGGCGGGGGGCAGGCGGGATGTCGCGGACTTCGTTGGCCACGCGGCGAGCATAGCAGCCAATCGGCCCGTGCATCCTCGCGCGTCCGCGGAGTGACGTGGGCGGGCAATCGGTAGCGCGGCCTTTTCCTGGCCGTAGGATCCGGCGGCTCATGAACCCCTTGCTGCGCACCCTGTGCACGTTCCTCTGCTTCTGCGTCGCCGCCGCGGCGCAGGGCGATCTCGCGAAGAAGGAGGCCGATCTCCAAAAAACCGCGAGCGGCATCCTCACCGCGTTCGCGCGGACGGCGACCACGAACAAGGTCGGCACGCGCGCGAAGCAGGCGCTCGACTTGATCCTCGAGGCCTACGACCCCGAGAACGCCAACGCGCGCCGCGACCTTGGCTTCACGAAGCAGAAGGACACGTGGGTTCCGGTGCCGCCCGAGAAGCGCAAGAAGTGGCTCGACAAGGCCTCCTACGAGGGCCGCTTCAAGGTGATGGACGAGTGGTACAAGACGTCGATCAAGCTCGGCGCGCTGCACCGCGAACTCGGCCTCGCGTTCAAGGCGGCGGGCACGGCGGACAAGGCGACCTACCACCTCGAGAAGGCGGTCTACTACAACGCGCTCGACAGGGACGCGAACGTGGCGCTCGGCCTCAAGGAAGGCCCCGGCTTCTTCGGCACCGACGCGCAGCTCGCGTATGCGAAGCGCATGAAGGAGATCGAGACGAAGGCCGTCGAACTCGCGCGCAAGAAGGACTACTCGGTCACGGCGCTGCCGCTCGACCAGATGCCGGTCGAGTTGCAGAACCTGCAGGCCAACGTGCCGGACTTCATGAAGAAGCCGGACATCAACATCTTCGGCGCCAAGTCGGAGCACTTCACGGTGTGGACGCGCGGCACGCAGGAGAACGCCGATGACGCGGTGATGTGGGGCGAGCGCGCGCTCGCATTCGGCGTGTGGCTGCTCGGCGAGCAGAACGCGAAGAAGATGCAGTTCGTGGAACGCGCGTCGAAGACGTTTGCGTGGTACGGCTTCCTGTTCACGACGCGGGAACGCGAGGAGTTGCTGAAGTGCAACCCCAACATCTGGAACGGCCAAGGCAAGCTCGAAGACGCGATGCGTTTTGCGAACACCGAGTGGCAGGCGAAGGATGGCTTCGCGTCGGTGCACATCGGCGGATCGCCGAAGACGATCCACGACAAGATGATCGCCTACGTGTTCTTCCTCGGCATGTGCCAGGGACGCAACGACGGCATCGGTCAGGGCATCATCCATTCGGTGACCTGGTACATGAAGGCCACCTCGATCTCGCGTTGGGGCGCGCTGCCCGAAGGCACGCAGGGCGACGATGCGCTCGAGTTGCCCGAGGGCACGAACTGGTGGCTGCGCACCGTGCGCGACCAGGCGTCGTCGCACCAGGACTGGGCGCTCGGCCAGATCCCGCGTGAGAAGCTGTCGCGCTTCCGCAACGACTGCCGCCTGAAGTCGTGGAGCTTCATGACGTGGGCGTTCGCGGCTTACCCGGACAAGTGGCTCGAGTTCTTCACGACGCTGCCTGATGCAGACAAGAAGATCCCGACGCTCGAAGACGTCGAGGCCGTCGTGACCAAGGTGTTCGGCAAGTCATCCGAACAACTCGACGCCGAGTGGCGCGAATGGGCGCGCGGTGACTCGGGCGTCGCGTTCGGCACGGGCTACGGCCCGCCGCAGCTGCCGGAGCGGCCGAGCGCCGTCGAGCTCGCGGCGGTGGAGCGCGTGAACGAGATCCGCGCGCAGCCGATGGCCTACACGTGGGCCGAAGGCGGCGACATGCGCAAGGGAACGCTCGGTCCGCTCAGCGTCTGCGAGATGGACGCGGAGTCGTCGTTCGCGTGCGACGCGCATGCGAGCTACGTCAACAACCACCGCGAACTCGCGGAGAAGCCCGGCCCCGAGATCCACGAAGAGGACCCGGCGCACGAGGACTTCACGCGGCGCGGCCAGCTCGCGGGCGGCGGCAACATCGTCACGAGCAACGCGGCGCGCGGCGCCGAGTTCGCGCGCGACACGGTCGACCTGTGGGTCGGCACGCCGTACCACCGCTTCCCGATGTTGGAGCCCAACATCAAGCGCCTGGGCTACTCGTTCTTGTCGGCCAACGACTTCTCGGTCGCGGTGCTCGACATGCACTCGCTCTCGGAGCCCTATGACCCGGCGACCGCGCCGCGCTTCATCCTGTGGCCTGCGCCGGGCGCGGTCGGCATCCCGACGAGCTTCCCAGCTCCCGAGAATCCCAACCCGCTCGCGGACCAGCCCGAGGACCAGCAGGACGTGACGCGCTGCGGCTATCCGATCAGCTTGCAGCTCCAGAGCCAGCTCGCGCTGCAGGTCGCCGACAGCAGCATCGAGCTCTACGAGTCGCGCAAGGGCGGCAAGCCGCCGACGCAGCACTTCGTGCACCCGCAAGGCGACGGCGCGATCTGGAAGGCGTGGACCGAGCGCTGCAAGCCGGAGCAGGTGCCGTGCTGGGTGCACACGCCCAAGGTGCCGCTCAACAAGAAGCTGGACATGCGCGACGTGCTGTTCTGCTTGCCGAAGGAAGCGCTCGACAAGAACAAGACCTACCAAGCGCGCGTGAAGCTGCAGATCGGCGGCGCCGACCCGCTGGTGTTCGTGTGGGAGTTCACGACGGGCAATGCCGCGCGCGACCTCACGCTGAAGTGATCCGCGCAGAGCTGCGCGATCGCCACAGACGGGGGGCGGCCCACGCGGGTCGCCCCCCGTCGTCGTTTGAGGGCGCGCCGCGGCGCAGTCTTGCGGATCGGGAGCCTTCCGCACTCCGCACCCTTGCATCGCGTGGGGGGCTCCCCACAATCGTCCGCCAACTTTCCACGGCTGCCGCGGCGCGTCCGCAGACAGTCGCTTTCCCATCCAAGACCTGAAGTAGAGCGAGTGCCCATGTCGTCCCGCGTCGCCGAGATCCTGAGCTGGTACGAGTCCGACAACCCCGGTGTGCTGAAGACCCTGCTCTGGATGATGAACACCGGCAACCTCGCCGGGACGGGCAAGTTCGTGATCCTGCCGGTCGACCAGGGCTTCGAGCACGGCCCCGCGCGTTCGTTCGCGAAGAACCCGGCCGGCTACGAC
>CAIYFF010000373.1 GCA_903925435.1 uncultured Planctomycetota bacterium
CGTTGGAGCACCACGCAGCGATCGTCAGCAACGCCGAGGCGTGCCTGCAGGCGTTCGAGCTTCCGTATCGCATCGTCGCGGTGTGCGGCGGCGACCTCGGCGTGCCGCAGGCGTTCAAGTACGACATCGAAACGTGGATGCCGTCGCGCAACGCCTATGGCGAGACGCACTCCGCGTCGCGCTTCTACGAATACCAGGCTCGTCGCCTCGGGCTGCGTTATCGCGACAGCCAGGGCAAGGTGAAGTTCTGCCACACGCTGAACAACACCGTGATCGCGAGCCCGCGTGTGCTGATCCCACTGTTGGAGAACCACCAGAACGCGGACGGTTCGGTCCACGTGCCGGAAGCGCAGCGCCCCTACATGGGTGGTCGCGCAGTGATCGGCAAGAAGGTGTTCTGAGCAGGCTCGCGGGCTGGGGACGACCCATGCCCGCCTGAGTGCCGGAGTCGGCTAGCGGCCGCCACCGCCGCCGCCGCCCGCTCCGCCGCCGAAGATCCCGCCGCCGCCGCGGGTCGCGCCGCGCAGCAGGTCTCCTAGGTTGAAGCCAGGCGGCAGTCCGCCGCCGGCGCCGCCAAACGGGTTCTGTCCGCCAGCGGGCCTGCCAGCGCCGCCGCGGCCGGCGAACGACTGGTCCGCGCCGCCGTTCTGGCCGCCGCGTCCGCCTGCGCCACCAAAGCCTGCCATGCCGCTGAAGGGGTTCTGGGCGCCGCCCTTGCCTGCGCCGCCACCTCCGCCACCGCCACCTCCGCCGCCACCTGCCTCCGCATCCTCCGGCTTCGGCGGCCGGATCGGGATCAGTGCGACGTTGGGCTGCAGCGAGCCTTGCACCGACGGGTCGAGCACGAAGTGCCGCACGTAGGTCTTCTCGGCGCCTTCGAAGTCCTCGAACTCCGCGTCATCGACGACGTTGCGACTCGATCGCTTGCGTTCGAGGGTGAACTCAACCTTGATGCGTCGAGGCAGCGCGTCTTCGACGGAGCTATCCCATTCGTGCAGCGCCTCGGACGCGTAGCCGAGTTCGCGGTAGTAGGTGATCTTGAAGCTCTTGAACCGATCGTGGACGAGTTGGAAGCGGCCATCCGTGACGAGGTCGTCGTCGACCATCGGATCCTCGCGCCGCCACAGTTCGATGAGGTCGCGGTAGCGCGGGTTCTGCTTGAGCCAGTAGCCGACTTCGCAGACCGAGGTCTGATGTGGCACGTTGCGGTCGTCGAGCACGTAGCCGATCGAGTCCGTCGTCGTGATCAGGTTGATGCGGTCGGCCTCGAAGCTGCCGACGTCGCGGCTGCTGCCGACCAGCACCTTGTTGTTCTTGATGTTGTAGGTCCAGAGTCCGCGGAGGTCGCGCTCCAGCAGGCCGAGGATGCGCGGGCCAGCGCCCGTGGACTCTGCGAGTTCGTCGACGACGGCGCGCGCTTCGAGCGTCACGCGGAACGTGACACCGACCGTCAGCATGACCATCGACGTGATGCCGACGGCGAGCAGGACTTCGATCAGCGTGAAGCCAGATTGCTGCGTCTTGTGCTGCGTCATTTGCCTCCTCCTGATGCCGGGGCGAGCGATCCGCCGCCGC
>CAIYFF010000374.1 GCA_903925435.1 uncultured Planctomycetota bacterium
CTGCCGAGGCTCCGAGCAACACGTTCGCGGGCTCGGCAGCGTTCTTTGTCGATGACGCGATCGCCGGCCGCTCGGCGCAAGTCGCCGATGCCTACTACCAGCCCGATGTGCAGCTCGCGCTGCCCGCGCAGGGCTCCACGCGCGGCGGCACCAAGGTCACGCTGATCGGTCGCGCGTTGCTGGCGTTGACCACAACGGGCACGCCCGGCGCTCCCGACCTCGACGGCGTGCAGATCCAGCTGCGCAAGGGCGACCGCATCGTCGATCTCGACCAAGGCGCGATCGTTCGCGCGGAGTCGGCGCTCGATCGCATTGCCTTCTTCATGCCGCCGTCGCCGGACGGCCGCCCCGGCGACGTCGGCATTGCGCTGCGTGTGCGCGTGCCGGGACCGTCGGGAGATCCGTTGTCGATCGAAGTGGTCGCGCGCGGCGTGTTCCTCTACGGCAACCCCGAGCCGGTGTTTGGCCCGCGCGGCGCGCTGCTCGATCGCGATCCGGTGGCAGTGACTCCGATCGCGCTCGAGGGCGCTCCGTCCAATGCGCAGGCGACGGACTTCGCGGCGCTCTACTCGACTGGCGGCGCTGCCTCGGTGCAGTTGCTGCTCGCGCAGGAGAACGGGTTGTTCATCCGCTTTGGCGCCGCGCGCCGCATCGGCGATCCAGAGAACGCGAGTGAACGCGGGCCGCGCGACCTGCTCAGCGGCGACTTCGACCGCGATGGAGTGCCGGACCTGCTGATCATCAACGAAGGCTCTGCGACTGCGACGATGCTGCTCGTGCGCGGGCAGGCTGCGCCGCTGCCGCCGCTCGGCGCTGTGCAGCGCTTGCCCGCGCCGCCTGGCATGGCGATGGGCCGCGTTGCCGACTTCGACGGCGACGGCGGTCCCGACGTGTTGTTGATGCCCGGCAGCAACGCGGCTCTTGGCACGTTGCCCGTCGTTCTGCGTTCGCGCGTGGTCGGCGGCGCGGCCACGTTCTTGCCGCCCATTCCGCTGCCAGTGCGGAGTCGCAACTACGACGCGATCGAGGCGGCGGATCTCGATGGCGACGGCGCGCTGGATGTCGGCGTGCTGACGGGACGCGATCAGCAACAACTCGACATCGCCTACGGCGACGGCCTCGGCGGCTTTGTCGCGGGGCCAGCGCTCGATCTCGTCGTGCCGCGCGTCGGCTATGTCGCGGACGCGGCGTCCAAGGCTGTCGGCCTCCACGCGGTTGGAGCTGCGCCGTGCGCGCTCACCGTCGTGCTCGCAGGCATGCCGCCGCTGCCGTTCTCGACCCCGCCGGGTCCCGCGGAGAACCCCGACACGCCGCCGATGATCTTCGTGGTGCGGCCCTCGGGCCCTCGCACGTATGGGCAACCGCAACCGCAGGATGTGCTGCAGCTCGTCGGCGCGATCGACCCGTTCCGCGCGAGCACCGCGGTCAACCTCGACGGCGATGGCGCTGGCGCTGACGAGTTGCTCGTCGGCTCGACCGGCGAGTTGGGGCAGTTCTCACTCGGTCTGTTTCGCTACGAACCGACGAACGGGTTGCGCGTCGTGCGCGTCGTCACCGACTTCCGACCGACGCAGGTCGCTGCGTTCTTCGTCGGCGTCGCATTCCCGGCGGACCCGCAGCTTGGACAACCCGCGCAAGCCGGACTGTTCGTGCAGCACGAACTGACCGTCGATGGCCAGCAAGAGCGCAGACTGTCGACATTGCTCGTCACGCGCGACGCCACGGACATCCTGTTGCTCCCGCCTGATGTCGTGTTCCCGGTTCCGCTTGCCGGCGTCGTCGGCGGACGATTCTCGACGGTTGGCGTCGCATCCGATGGCGAGGTTCGCGACATCGCGGTGCCGAGCGCCGCGCAGATCCAGCTCGGCGACAACGACGGATTCGGCGCGCTGGCGCCCGGTCGCAAGATGTCGCACGCGGGCCTCGTGCCCGAGTCGGTCGTGCGCGTGCCGGAGCCGCTCGGCAATGCCGATCTGCTGGCCTTTCTCGACGACGGGCTCCGCGACGGTCGCAGCGACGGCGTGCTGCGCATCGGCGCGTGGCGTCCAGAGTTGAACGGTTCGCAGCAACAGCAACCGCAGCAGTTCACGGAGGACCTGCGCGCGCTGATGCCTGCGCGCTTTGCTTCTGCGTCGATCGACCCGAGGTCGCGGCTCGAGGCGAGAGACATCGACGGCGATGGCGACCAAGACCTCGCGGCGCTGCTGCGCTTCGTCGGGCTTTCTGGCGATGGCGATGCGCTGCTCGTGTTGCTCCGACGCGCGTCTTCGTCACCGGGTGAGTTCTTGTTCGAGCCGCTGCGGCCGTCGGACTTCGAACCGGTTCCTGGCGTCTCGGCGTCGTTTGCGCTCGGCGACTTTGCGCGCGATGGGCAGACGCAGCCGATACGGCTCGAACTTGCGCTCGCTGTGCCAACCGACACGAGCCCTGGCGCAGGCGACGGCAACCATGTGCGCTTCTACCGCGCACGCGCAGCAGCCGGCTCCAGCTTGCGTTGGTCGCGCAGCCAGGATGTCGCGGGGCCGCGCGCGCTCTCGACCGGCAACGCGCCGACGCGGATCGCCGCGAGCGACTTCGACGGCAATGGCAGCGAAGACCTGATGGTTGCATGCGACGGCGACGCGACGCTGCACGTGCATCTCAACGCCGGCGAGCCCGCATCGTTGTCGGGCGAAGTCAACATCGGCGCGTTCGTCGAGAGCTTCGGCTCGCCGCTCTCGCTGCCCTCGGGCCGCAACACGTATCTGCTGCTCGGCGACATCAATGGCGATGGCGACGTCGATGCCTTGGTCGCAACCGAGTCGACGACTGCGCTCGGCGAACTCAGCACGCAGGTCGCGTTCCACTTGCGGGTCGGAGCTGGCGAGTTTGCCAACGGCATTCGCGTGTCGCCGACGCGGTTGTCCAACCGCGACGCGCGCCTCAGCATCGACCTCGGCGACATCAACCGCGATGGCGCGCCGGACCTCACGCTCGGGTGGTTCCAGAGCGGAGCTCAGGTCGACAACCTGCTCGTGCTGCTCGGCGGCTCGCTCTGATCGCTCTGCGTTCTGCTGCGTGCCTTTCGATCGCGCGGCTCGCTATGTTGCGCCGCCATGCCGAAGTCGACGCTCGCCTCGCGCGCCAAGTCCCGCGCGTCCTCCATGTCCTCGCCCGAACCGCTCCGCATCGCAATGGTGGGGCACGCGTTCATGGGCCGCGCGCATTCCAACGCGATGCGCCAGGTCAATCGCTTCTTCGACCTGCCGCGAATGGTCGTGCCGCAGATCGTCGTCGGTCGCGACGCTGAGCGCGCTGCCGCAGCGGCGGACCAGTTCGGCTTCTTGGAGTCGGCGATCGACCTTGATCACGTGCTCGCACGAGAAGACATCGATGTCGTCGATGTCGCGACGCCCAATGACAGCCACTACGCGATCACGATGGCGGCGCTCGAGGCTGGCAAGCACGTGCTGTGCGAGAAGCCGCTCGCGATGACGTTGCAGCAGACGAAGGAGATGGCGGCGCTCGCGAAGAAGAAGAAGCTGCGCGTCGGCCTGTGGCACAACTACCGCCGCGCGCCCGCGGTGGCGCTCGCGCAGAAGATGATCCTGCGCGGCGACATCGGCAAGGTGCGGCAAGTGCGCGCGGTCTACTTGCAGGACTGGCTCGCGGATGCCTCGGTGCCCGCGAGTTGGCGCACGGACAAGAAGCTGTGCGGAAGCGGCGCGCACGGCGACCTCAACGCGCACTTGATCGATCTCACGCGCGCGCTCACGGGCCTCGAGTTCGAGTCGGTCTGCGGCATGCAGCAGACGTTCACGACCGAGCGCCCCAATGGCTCGGGCAAGGGCAAGTCGAAGGTCGACGTCGACGACGCGTTCTGCTTCCTCGCCAAGTTCCGCGGCGGCGCGATCGGCACGTACGAGGCGACGCGCGCGGCGCCGGGCCGCAAGAACTACAACCGCGTCGAGATCAGCGGCGAGAAGGGCTCGATCGCGTGGAATCTCGAACGCATGAACGAGCTCGAAGTGTTCTTGCTCGACGCGCCGCGCGATGCGCAGGGCTTCCGCACCGTGATGTGCATGGACTCCGTGCACCCGTATGCGGCCAACTGGTGGCCGGATGGCCACATCGTCGGCTACGAGCACACGTTCGTGCATCACCTCGCCGACTTCGTCGCCGCGTTGTGCGCCAACAAGCCGTTTGCGCCAGGCTTCGACGACGGCGTAGCCGTGCAGGCAGTGCTCGAAGCGGCGCTGCAGTCCGCCAAGTCCGGCGCATGGGCCAAGGTCGCGCGCTGAGCCGCGGCCCACGTTCTCGCGCTTCTCGCATTCCCAACTTCTGCAACACGACACGGCGGCGATCGCCGCGCGACAGCCACGGAGACCACGAGCGATGATGAAAGGCCCAGGCATCTTCCTTGCGCAGTTCATGAGCGACAAAGCTCCGCTGAACCGCTTCGACACCGCATGCCAGTGGGCGGCGGATCTCGACTACACCGGCGTCCAAGTGCCGTCGTGGGATGCGCGCTGCATCGACCTTGCGCGCGCGGCGACCAGCAAGGCGTATTGCGACGACCTGCGCGCGATCGCGAACGACGCGGGCGTCGAGATCAGCGAGCTGAGCACGCATTTGCAGGGGCAGCTCGTCGCGGTGCACCCGGCCTACACGTCGATGTTCCAAGTGTTCGCGCCGGCCGACGTCAACACGCCGGAAGCGATGTGCCGGTACGGCACCGAGCAGGTGAAGCTGTGCCTCAAGGCGAGCGAGAACCTCGGGCTCAAGGCGATGCCGACGTTCTCGGGCGCGTTGATGTGGCACACGGTCTATCCGTGGCCGCAGCGGCCGATGGGCCTCGTGGAAGAGGGCTTCAAGGAACTCGCGCGGCGTTGGCGGCCGATCTTCGACTACGCCGAAGACTGCGGCGTCGACTGCGCGTTCGAAGTGCATCCCGGCGAGGACTTGCACGACGGCGCCAGCTACGAAGCGTTCCTCGACCACGTCGACGAGCATCCGCGCGCGTGCCTGCTCTACGACCCGAGCCACTTCGTGCTGCAGCAGCTCGACTATCTGGCCTACATCGAGCTCTACCACGAGCGCATCAAGTGCTTCCATGTGAAGGACGCTGAGTTCCGGCCGAACGGCCGCGTCGGCGTCTATGGCGGCTACCAGAGCTGGCAGAACCGCGCAGGTCGCTTCCGTTCGCTCGGCGACGGGCAGGTCGACTTCACCGCGATCTTCAGCTTGTTGACGAAGCACGGCTACAAAGGCTGGGCGACGCTCGAATGGGAGTGCTGCTTCAAGGACAGCCAGCAAGGCGCCCAGGAAGGCGCGCCGTTCATCGCGCAGCACATGATCACGCCGCCTGCGCGCGCGTTCGACGACTTCGCCGGCGGCAAGGTCGACAAGGCCGCGGTGCGCAGGGCGCTCGGCCTCGACTGAGTTGCTGTAGCGGGATCTGTCAGCCTCAGCCGCGCACGAGCGCGCGCACCGGGCGAAGGCCGAGCCAAGGGTCCTTCGCCGCAGGAATGCGCCCTGCGCGCGCGGAGCACCGCGCGGCCTTCGGCCCGCTTTGCGCGCTGCCGCCGCGCACGGAGCGCAGATCCGGCGCTCGCACGGACGACGGCGCAGTCAGCAAACCGTCGCGCGCGCGCAGTTGCGCATTCGCATAGTCGAACTGCAAGTCGCGGCACCACTCGGCTGCGTTGCCGTGCACGTCGAACAGTCCGAATGCGTTGCTTTGCAGTTGCGCGACCGGAGCCAGCGCAGAACCGAAGTGCGCGGCTGCGCCGAGGCTTTCGAGCGAAGTCCCAGTCCACCAAGGCGTCGGGGATCCAGCGCGGCAGCAGTGCTCCCACTGCGCCTCCGTCGGCAAGTCCATGCCGAACGTGCGCAGCGCTGCGCAGGCCTCGTCCCAGTCGATCTCGGTCTGCGGCACGCCCATGCGGCCGTCGATCGGCTTTGCGATCAACCGCGCCCACTGCGCGCGCGTGAGTTCGGTCTTCGCGACGAAGAACTCGTCGAGCATCGTCGAATCGCCGTTCAACTCGTCGTTCTCTGCGTCGGCGTCAAAGCGCTCCATTCCAGGATCCGAACGCTGCGCGCCGAGGCGCACGGTGGCTCGCGGCAACAGCACGAACACGATGCCCGTGCCTTCTTCGATCGCGATTCGGCCATCTGCGCCGCGCGTCGGCAGCGGTGCGTTCTCGTCGTGCGTCGCGAGATCCAAGAACTCGAACAGTCCCGTGGTCGGGTCCTTGCCGAGAGGCACGAGTCCCGGCTGTGGCGGCAGCGAACTCGCGGATCGCTGCAACTCCACGGCAGCCGCGCGCCACGCGTCGGCGTCGCGCGTGAGCGCGGGCGCAACGCGCTCTTCGGCAAAGCGGAGTCGGCGTCGGACGCGCGCTGCTGCTCCGTCGGGAGCGACGAAGGCTCCGATCTCCTTCTCGATGCGAAGGAGCGCCTGCGCAAGGTCGACGCCGTGCGTGGCTTCTGCCGTCGCAGGCGTTGTTGCTGTCGATGGATCGGAGTCGGGGCGCAGTTCCATCAGCGCGCTCTGCAACGGCGCTTCGTAGTCCAAAAGCCATCGACGCAGCGCGTCGATGCGGCTCGGCCATGCGGGCACGAGGTTGGGTTCCTCCTCGATGCCGCGCAGCAGTCGCTGCTGGACGGCGAGCAGACGGAATCCCTTCTCCGACTCCTGCGCGAGTTCGTCGAGCGCGCGCGCGAGTTCGCTTCGTGCGTTGCGCGCTTCGCTCCATTGGTATGCGCTGACGAGCGTCGCGCTCAACACCAGCGCCGTCGCCACCGCCGCGAACGCAACGCGCGCGCGATGGCGGCGCGCATACTTTCGCAGCAGATACCAAGCGTTGGTCTTGGCTGCGAGCACGGGCTCGTTGGCGAGGCTGCGACGCAAGTCGGCGGCGAACTCGAACGCGGAGCCGTAGCGCTCGTCGCGGTCCTTCGCGATCGCGCGCATCACGATGCTGTCGAGATCGCCGCGCAGCGCTCGCCGCACGCGAGGCGGCGCCACGGCGCTCGGCGGCGCGGGCTCGTGGCTCCGCAACACGTCGGCAATGCCAGCCGGGCCTTGCGCGCGCAGTTGTTCGCTCGGGATCGGCAGTAGGTCCGTGAGCAGTTCGTAGAGCTGCACGCCCAGCGAGTAGACGTCGGTGCGCGTGTCGATCGCGCCGAGCATGCCGCTCGCCTGCTCCGGGCTCATGTATTCGGGCGTGCCCATCAGCGTGCCCTGGAACGTGAACGAGCCGCCGTCGAGCAGTGGCGCATCGATCGACTTGGCAACGCCGAAGTCGATGATCTTGGGCTGCGCGTCTTCGCCATCGCCGCTGACCAGCACGTTGTTGGCCGACAGGTCGCGATGCAGGATGCCGCGCTGGTGCGCATGGGCCACTGCGTCCAGCGCGCGCAAGAAGATGCGGACCCGTGCGCGGATCGGCATCGACAGCCTGCGGCAGTGCGCGAGCAGCGTGCCACCGGGCACATACTCCATCGCAAACCACGGCTTGCCGCCCTCGGTCTGGCCTGCGCCAACGTGGCGCGCGATGCCGGGGTGGTCGAGGCGCTGCAACGCCTCGCGTTCCTTCTCGAACCGCCGCAGCACGTCGCGCGTGGACACGCCGTCGCGCAGCACCTTGACCGCAACGGTTGCGCCGCCGGATGCGGGCTCGGCGAGATAGACGCTGCCAAAGCCGCCGCGCCCGAGCAGACGCAGCACGCGCCATGGCCCGATAAGAGTCTGTGGCCTTGGCGAGGTGGCGGGCGCGTTCGCCGCCGGCATTGCGCCAGAAGCCTGCAGCCACCGCCGGATCTCACTCGCGTGCTCCGGCTCGCGAACGAGGATCTGCGCGATCACCGTGTCGCGCGTCGCGTCATCCTGTTCGAGCGCTGCGAGCACCTCGTCTTCGAGGTCGGTCGGCAGTTTGTTGGCATCGCCGTGTGGCTGCCGCGCGTCGCTCATGCGGAACGATCATGCGGCGAGCCTGCGCACGCCGCAACGCGCACGAGCGCGATGGATCAGGCGCTGCGGAACTTGCGCAGCGCCAGGGTCCCGAGCGCGAGCCCGAGGACGGCGCCGATCCAAGCGAGCGGGCGAAGCCTGCTGCCCTGCTCTGAGCCAGAAGCCGGCGCCTCGCCGGATACCGCGGTTTCGTCGCCAACGACGACGCTGTCCGACTTCTCGCAGCACGAGGCCTTTGCCTCGCGTTCGACGCCATTCTCGTCGGTGATCGTGGGGACCACGGTCGCGACGCGGCGGCTCTCCTCTTCGAGGTAGAGCAGGATGTCCTCGGCGTCCTTGTTGGACAGCCGCATGTTGGGCATCGGGACCTTGTTGTAGGCCTCGAACATTTGCATCGCGATCGGGTCCTTCTCCGCGAGCATCGCGTCCGGCTCCATGAGCCAGCGCTGCAGCCATGCGCGTTCGCGGCGGTCCACGACGCCGAACAGGTTGGGGCCGAGCTTGGCGAGCGCAGCATTGGTGCCGCCGACTGCGTGGCACGACGAGCAGCGGGTGCGGAAGAGGCTCTCGCCGTCGCTGACATTGCGCAGCTTGGGCGCGGTCTTGTAGTCGAGCTCGGCGGTGGGCGGCAGCTTCCAGTTGTGGAGCCAATCGCC
>CAIYFF010000375.1 GCA_903925435.1 uncultured Planctomycetota bacterium
GTCCGCAGTGGGCTTAGCCGAGCAGTGCGTGCAACTCGGTGGCTTCAGCAAGACCTACGGCATCCCGGGTTGGCGCATGGGCTACGCGACGGGGCCCGCCAAGATCCTCGATGCGATGAAGACGCTGCAGCAGTTCAGCTTCGTCTGCGCGCCGGCTCCGTTCCAACACGCGATGCTCGAGGTCGCGTTCGATCTCGACTTGAAGCCGCACTTCGTGGACTACAAGGCAAAGCGCGACCTGCTCGCGCGAACGCTCGATGCTTCGTATGGCCTCCTGCCGCCCGAAGGCTCGTTCTATGCATTCCCGCAGTTGCCGGCCGGCCAGAACGGCGATCAGTTCTTGCAGGCCGCGATCGACCGCAAGCTGCTGATCGTGCCAGGCAAGTCGTTCTCGTCGCGCGACACGCACTTCCGCCTCTCCTTTGCTGCCGATGACGCCACGCTGCTGCGCGGCATCGGTGTCCTCAACGAACTCGCGCGCAACTGAGCGATGGACGCTGTTGGCAATGTGGTGCGTGCACCGCTGATCGAGATGTTCTGGTCGATCCAGGGCGAAGGTCGGCACATCGGCGAGGCGATGGGTTTCTTGCGCGTTGCGACGTGTCCGCTGCGCTGCAGCTACTGCGACACTCCGCACAGCTACGCGGCGTCGTCGATGTTCTCGGTGGATGCCGCGGACGGCAGGATCGAAGAGCGCAATCCCGTGACTGCGCTGCGGGCCGCAGAGCTTGCGCGCATGTTGCGGCCGCAGTCCCACCGCGCAGTGCCGCGCTTGTCGATCACCGGCGGCGAGCCATTGGTGTTCCCCTCGTTCCTTCGCGACGTGGGTGCGCTGCTGCGCCGCGATGGTTGGCGCATCCATCTGGAGACTGCCGCGATCGATCCGGTTGCGTTGCGCGCATGCGTCGAACAGGTCGACCATCTGTCGGCGGACTACAAGCTGCCTGCCACGATCGGCGGCGCAGACCATGGCGAGGCGCACGCGGAGTGCTGCCGCATTGCGCTTGCGCGCGGCGCAACCGTGGACGTCAAAGTCGTGCTGACGCCGTCGTGCACGGAGGCTTCGTTCGATGCCGCATTGGAGCGCTTGTCGCCATTTGCCGATCGCGTCTTGCTGGTGCTGCAGCCGGTGACGCCGTGCAACCTCGAACGCGATCCGCTGCCGCAGCCGAAGCTGCTCGCCATGCTCGCGCGCGCGCAAGCGGCGAACTTCGACGTGCGCGTGCTGCCGCAGGCCCACAAGGCGTTGCAGGTGCCTTGAGTCTCGCGCTGCGTGGGCGGATCCGCATGCGAACTGCTAGAGTCGCACGAATGACGTTTGCCGCACTGCGTCGCTTCGTTGCGCCGATCGCTTCGGCCACGATCCTCGTCGTCGCATGGGCGTCGATGGTTGCCCATGCGCTGTCGCAAGCTCCGGTTGCGACCACCTGTCGGTCGTGCGGCAACCACGGCGTGGTCGATTGCAGCAAGCACAAGAAGGGGATGCTGGAGACCGAGCGCAACATCGCGTTCTGCAGCGCCGCCGAGTCGTGCAAGGCGTGCTCTGGCGCGCTGAGCGTCGATTGCAAGCAATGCACCAACGAAGCTGCGCAGGCCGAGTTGGCTCGACGCGTCGAGACCGTGCGAGCCTGGCGCGAGGCGTTGCGCGGCAAAGTCGATGCGCACAGCAAGGTGGAGCCGATGCTCCATCTGCAGACTGCGCACTGCGACCTCAGCTTCGGCGTTCCCAAGCTGACCGTCGGCAAGGAGAAGATCGACACGCACGAAGGCATGCACCTGTATGGCGATCGCATCGAGGCCTTGCGCGCGCTCTACATCGAGACGCTGCGCTGCGAAGAGAAGGAGTTCTCAGCCCGCCTTGCGGTCTACATGTGCCGCGACAGTCGCCAAGCCAACGAGCTCGGCCCGCGCGTCACGGGGCTCGGTGGCAACTTCGCGGTCGGCACCAAGCTGATGGGGCTCGACGCGGTCTACTGCATGTGGCAAGAGCCGCGCGGCCTCCCCGACGACGAAGCGCTGCATCGCAACATCGTCCACAACGTCGTGCACCTGCTGACTGCCAACCTCGAGCCCGCGGGCTACTTCGGCAACCCTGCGAACGGCTGGGTCGACGAAGGGCTGGCGCATTGGTTCGAGGACAAGATCGGCGGCAAGTGCACCAACTACTGCTTTGAAGAAGTCCTCACGCAGCAAGGCCAGACCTACAAGGGCGGCCGTTGGCGGCCCGCAGTGCGTCTCTTGCTCGACTCAGGCGGCATGCAGAGCCTTGCTGCGATTGGGCCAAAGAACACCGACCAGCTGAACTTCCCCGAGCACGCGCAGTCGTTTGCGATGGTGGATTGCCTGCTGACGTCGCATGGCGGCGAGAAGTTCAAGGCGTTCTTGAAGCAGCTCAAGGCCAAGGTCGAGATGCGCGATGCAATGCAGTCCGTCTATGGATTTGGGCCGCTCGCGTTCGACAAGGAGTTCCAAGAATGGGTCGCAGCCAACTACTCGTCTGTGGATTCGCCGCGCTGAGTTTCGCCACTGCGTCGCTGTGCGCGCAGGGACCGTTCTATCGAGAGCGCTGGGCCGACCTGCACCTCGAGCTGCTGCGCGAGCGCGTGGTGCGCGAATGCGCGGGTCGCGATGACGACACGGTGGCGAAGGTCGCGAGACTGCTGGTCCAAGTCGACGACTCGATCCCGTTCCGGCCCGCGGCGCATGCGCTCGCGGAGTTGCGCGGTGTTCGTTGCGACGATGCGTTCCTGCTGCGTTGCACGGTCGGGGCCTATGTGTTGCCCGAGGTCGTCGATCCGGATGCTGCGAAGGAAGAGTGTCGCGCGCTGCATGTGACCGTGTTGTTGCCGTATGTCGTGCCGTTGCCGCAGGACGTCCGCTTCGACCTCGAAGTGTTCGACAAGGCCGGCGAGCGTCGCTTCGCGATGGACTTCGGCGCTGGCCGGCAGCTCGAGGACCTGCGCATGGGGCACGTGCACGTCGAAGCTCCTGCGAAGGACCTCGCCGATGGGACCTATGTCGCGCGCGTCTCGGTCCTCGTGGACGGCAAGCGGCCGAGCAGCACGGACCATGTGGTCGAACATGCATTCCACGTGCTGCGTGGCTACCAGCCGCGCGCCGAGGCCGTGCAGAGCAAGATCCTCGCGGTCGAATCCGGGCTCTCGCTACCGGACCGCGCGTTGCTGCACGGGCTCATGCTCGAGGTGAATCGCGCGTATGCCGGCGAAGCATTCGACGGCGCGAGCGACGCGGTCGCCGATCTCGAACGCGCCGAACGCGCGCTCGCCAACCTTGCCGCAGAGAAGCCGTTGCTCGAGGGACTCGAGACGCTGCTGCCCGCCGCGTTGCCGACCGGCGGTGAGAAGGTCTTGCCAGCGGTCCTGCGTTGGCCCGTTCGCAAGGAAGGCGACCCCAAGCGTCCGCTCGTGTGCGTGCTCGCGGGCGCGCCGGCGCTCGACCCGAGCGGTCGGCGGCCGTCGGCGCCAGACGCTCGTTCCGCGCGATGGCTTCATCGCCGCGTCGGCGACTTCGGCATCGGTGAGGAGTGGCCGGTCGTCTGGATCGAGTCGCAGAAGCCCTCGTTGCCCTACGCGAAGTGCCTGCCGACGGCGCTCGCGGCCGTGCACGAACGTGTGCCCACCGACGGCACGACGATCTTCGTCGCCGAGCTCGAAGCGGCGGTCGCGCTCTGTTTCGTCGATCCGTTGCTCGATGCCGCTCGCGGCGTCGTGTTGTGCGGCGCGGGTGGCATGTCGCGCCAGCAGCTCACTCGCCATGCGAAGCTGCCGATCCTCGGCATCCCGCTCACGGGCAATGTCAGTTCGCAGAGCCTGCAGTTCTCGGATCTGTGGGCCAAGCAGATGCGCGAAGGTGGAGCGGAGAGCGGGTTCCGGCTGGCTCCGGACCGGAGCAGGCCTTGGATCGCTGGCCTTGCGAGCGGTCGCGCCGAGATCGCGCAGTTCGTGCGCACGGTCGCGGCGACGAAGTGAGGTTCGCCGCGGGCTCGCTGCAGTAGCGCGTCAGGCGCGCACTGCAGCTTCGACTGCTGCCACGAGTTCCGCAGGGCGCAGCGGCTTCTCGAGCCATGCGCCGGGCTGCAGCAGTTCGCGGCCGTGCTTCAGCATGCGTTCGGATGCGCCGCTGACGACGATGACCGGCACGCTCGCGCTGCTGCCCTCACGAAGTCGACGCAGCACTTCGATGCCTGGCATCGTGGGAAGGCCGAGGTCGAGCACGACAACGTCCGGCGTCTCGTCGCGCAGCGCATGCATTGCCTGCATGCCATCCTTGGCGACGCGGACGTGATGTCCATTGCGCTGCAATGCGCGCGCAAACACCTGCGAGGTCACGGGCTCGTCCTCGACGAGCAGGATGCGGACCGTCTGGGTCCGCGTGGGAAGCCGCTTGGCCTCCCGCTGCAACGGCTGCGAAGAGGGCGCAGCTGGGTGTGCATAAGGCATGGAATTCTCCTGTTGGATAGGTCCATTTTCTCGGCACTCGCTGGCGTCGTGCTTTCGGGAACCCTGCCTGTCAGGGGCCTTTGCCGCGCGCCATGTGGCGCAGTGTCGCAGGATTCAACGCTGCAGCAGCGCGAACGTCTGCTCGCCGAGGAATCGCATGGACGCGCGAAACTCGATGCGCGCAAAGCCAGCCTCTCTCGCTTCGCTCACGAACTGCGCGCGCGTGATCGCGGACCGACCACTGCGCTTCTTGCCCATGGCGCGGCGCATTACGCGGCGCGCATGCTGCAGGCTCATCGCATCGAAGAAGGTCGCGACCACGGGCCCCGTGGTGACACGGTGCAGTTCGCGCAGCACCGCGACGCGTTCTGCGCGCAAGGGCAGGTGTTGCAGAAGCCGACAGCACAAGGCGCCCACAAATGCATGATCGGAAAAGGGCAATTGTGTCGAGCACGCGCAAATGCGGCACACGCCCGTCGGAATCGCGCGGACCATCTCGAAGTCGCGGTCGAGCTGCACCACGTGCCCTGGCAACTCACTGCTCATGCGGCCTGCGCCAGACGGCGCGTCGAGCCACATGCCGTTCTTTGGGCTGCAGCGAGCGAGCAGTTCGCGCAGGATGCTTCGCTCGCGGTGGTCGGTGACGGGACCGGATCCGCTCGTGAAGCGGCGGTCGCGGTAGCGCTCGGCGTAACCTGCCTCGCGGACGTAAGGAGTCGGATCCACGCGCGCACGATACCAACGGCTCAAGCCGGATCCGCCGCCGCGTCGATCGGAGGATCTGGAGGCCCCCGTGGACGAACCCCGCACCCCCGTTGCCAAAGACCACCGTCGCGAGGATCGCATCCCGCTCGACGGACAAGTGACGATCTCGATCGACGCGCAGCAGTTGCCAGGGCCAGGCCGCAACGTGTCCGCCCAGGGCGTCTACTTCACGACGACCGCCAAGATTCGCGTCCAGGTGCAAGTGCCAGGACAGGACGCGCCGATCCCCGGCGAACTCGTCCGAGTCGAGTCGATGGGCGATGGCAGCGTCGGCATTGCCGTGCGCTTCCTGCCGACCACATCACCGCAGGGCTGATGCATCGAGACTCTCGCTGCGAGAGGCACTTGGCACGCCCGCGGGCTCGCGCCTAAGGTGCGCGCATGAGCCTTCGCGACCAGCTCAAGAAAGCGAACATCCTCTCGGACAAGGACCAGCGCCGCCTCGCGCATGAAGCGCGCATCGAGCGCAAAGAGAAGGGGCACGAGCAGCTCGAAAAGGAGCAGCAGCAAAAGCAGCAAGAGCTCGCGCAACTGCAAGAGAAGGAGCGGCAGCGCATCCAGCAGCAGCAGAAGGAGCTCGACCAGGCGCGCGCCCAACGCGAGGAGGAGTCCGCAGTCGACGCGATCCTCGCGCACGAAGCGTGGAAGCCTGGTCCCGGCGCGCTGAAGTTCTATTTCGAAACCGAGGACGGGTCGCTGCCTTGGCTCGAGGTGTCGCCGCGCGAGGCCCAAGAACTGCGCGCAGGCCAACTGTGCATCGTGACACCGAGCCGCGTCGGTGCGCATGACTACCGGCTCTTGACGCTCGAACTCACGCGCCGTGTTGCGCGCATGCGCCTCGATGCGATCGTGCACGCGCCGCGCGGCATCGCGGGCTGATCACCGCGGGCTGATCCTTCGCCGCGCGTAGCGAGCCCTTCGCGGCTCGCAGCCATGCTCTCGAGTCCTGCGGGGCCTCAGCCCTTCTTGCCCATCTTGCAGCCCGTGGGCGCATCCGACGTGCCGCAGGTGGGCTGGCAACCGCCGCCCGAAGGCGCCGAGCCCGCGTTCTTGTAGTCGGTCTGGTAGAAGCCCGAGCCCTTGAAGATCACTCCGGCGCCGGCGCCGATCAGTCGTTCCAGCTTCTGCTTCTTGCACGAAGGGCACTTCTTGAGCGGCTCGGCAGACATCGCATGCATCTCCTCGAAGCGATGGCCGCAGGCGGAGCAGAGGTAGTCGTAGGTCGGCATGGCGAGGATCCTATCGGCGGTTTGGAGTCGGTGGGTGTGCCGCAGTCGGGCGCGGAAGCTTCAGCCCGCGCTCATGGGCTTGCCGGAAACGACGACCTTCGCGTGGCGAAGCACGCGGTCCGTCATCAGGTAGCCGGGCATCAGCACCTTCAGCACGCGGCCTTCGTCGACGCCTTGCTTGGTCTCGACCGCGACGGCCTCGTGGCGCGCCGGATCGAAGGGTTGGTCGTTGGCGTTGATCTCCTGCAGGCCGTGGCGTTCGAGCGCCGAGCGCAGCAGCGTCAAAACCATCCGCACGCCTTGCACGAGCGCTGCCGGATCCGCGCCAGCGGTCTGTCCATCCCACGCCTGGAGCGCGAGCTGGAAGTTGTCGAGCACGGGCAGCAGTTCCTGCGTGAAGCCTTCGAGGATGCGACGGCGCGCGTCCTCGGCTTCCTTTTGCGCGCGGCGCCGCATGTTCTGCGCGTCGGCCAGCGTGCGTTGCAGTTGCTCCTCGAGCTTCGCCTTCTCGTGCAGCAGTGTCTGCACTTCGGCGTTGTCGGCGGCGTTGGAGGACGGGCGCTCGCCCGCGTTCGTGTCGTTGGGTTCGGTCACGAGAAGTAGTCCTTCACCTTTTCGAAGATCGTTTTCCTGGCGCCCTTCTTGGTCCGCTTGCCGTCCTCGAGCTCTTCGAACTTGCGCAGCAACTCCTCCTGCTCGGAGCTCAGTTGCTTTGGCACGTCGATCTGCACTTGGACAATCATGTGGCCCTTGCCGTAGCCATCGAGGCGCGGAAGGCCGTGGTTTTTGACGCGCAGTCGCTCGCCGGGTTGGGTGCCGGCTGGGATCTCGAATCGCACCGTGTCGCCGGTGATCGTCGGGATCTCGATCGTGTCGCCGCACGCCGCTTGGCGGAAGGTGACGCGCGTCTGCATCAGCAGGTCGTCGCCGTTGCGCGTGAACACAGGGTGTTCTGCTACGTGGATGACCACGACGAGGTCGCCTGGCGGGCCGCCGCCGATGCCTGGCTCGCCCTGGCCCTGGATGCGCTCCGCATGGCCGTGCTCGATGCCCGCAGGAATCGTCAGCGTGATGGGGACTTCCTTCGGCAAGAACGCGCGGCCGCGGCACTTCGTGCATGGGTCCGCGATCGTTTCGCCTTGGCCTTGGCATGCCGGGCATGCTTGGCGCAGTTGGAAGAAGCCCTGGTTGCGGATCACCTCGCCACGGCCGCCGCACGTGCCACAGCGGTTCTTGCCGGTGCCGGGCTTCTGGCCGGTGCCCGCGCAAGTGTCGCAGGCTTCGGGGCGCTTGATCTGCACCGTCTTCTTGACGCCGGTCGCGACCTCCGCCAGTTCGACTTCCAGGTCGATCTTGAGGCTGGAGCCACGGCGTCCGCGTCCGCGCGCGCGTCCTCCGGTGAAGAACTGCTCGAAGAACCCGCCACCGCCGCCGCCGCCGAACATCTCGCCGAACGCGGAGAAGATGTCTTCGGCAGACTGGAAGCCGCCGCCTTGCGCGCCATCGACGCCAGCGTGGCCGTATTGGTCGTAGCGAGCCTTCTTCTCTGCGTCGGACAGCACGGAGTAGGCCTCCGCAGCTTCCTTGAATCGCTTCTCCGCCTCGGCGTTGCCCGGGTTGCGGTCGGGATGGTTGTCTAGCGCGAGCTTGCGGTAGGCCTTCTTGATCCCGTCCTCGTTCGCATCCTTGCCGACGCCGAGGATCTCGTAGTAGTCGCGCTTCGTAGCCATGTTCGCGATCGGCAGTGGGGCGGCCGCGCCTTCCGGTTAGGGTCGGCGCGGCCTCAGCGAGGTCAGCGGATGCTGCCCTCGATGGCCTTCTGGTCCTCCTTGATGGAGGTGACCATGGTGTTGGTCGTCAGCATCAGGCCGCTGATGCTCGCCGCGTTCTGCAGCGCGGAGCGCACGACCTTGACCGGATCGATGATGCCGGCCTTGACCATGTCGACCCACGTGCCCGTGAGCGCGTCGTAGCCTTCGTTGCCCTTCTTGGAGAGGGCTTCATCGACGATGACCGCGCCATCCTCGCCCGCGTTCTGCGCGATCTGGCTGATCGGCGCCTGGCACGCGCGGCGAATGATCTCGACGCCGAACTGACGGTCGCCATCGAGCTTCATGCCGTCGAGCGCCTTGCTGGCGCGCAGCAGCGCGATGCCGCCGCCGGGGACGATGCCCTCTTCGACTGCAGCGCGGGTCGCGTTGAGTGCGTCCTCGATGCGCTGCTTCTTCTGCTTCATGTCGGCTTCGGTCATCGCGCCGGAGCGGATGATGGCGACGCCGCCAGTCAGCTTGGCGAGGCGCTCTTGGAGCTTCTCGCGGTCGTAGTCCGAAGTGGTCTTCTCGATCTGCGAACGGATGCTGTCCGCGCGCGCATCGACCGCGGCCTTCTTGCCCGCGCCGCCGAC
>CAIYFF010000376.1 GCA_903925435.1 uncultured Planctomycetota bacterium
ACCCGCTCTCGATGCCGGTCTGCACGCGGATGAGGCCCACGTTCACCAGCTTCCGGAGCATGTCCTCGCGGCGCATGGGCGGAATGAGCAGACACTCGAAGGGGATGCCCACGCGCTTGGGGTACTCGCGGAGGAACTCCTCCATCTCATGGCTCAGGCGAGAGTCGAGTTGCACCTTCGCGCTGCTGGCGACCTTCTGCACGATGTCGGCCGCCACTTTGGTCGCCGACGTGAAGAAGTCCTGCATCTCGATGCTGAGTTGACGGTCGCGCTCTTCGCGCAACTCGACGGCCTCGAGCTCTTCGAGCGCGTTGGCAGGGCCAGAAAGCGGTCGCTTCCCAGTGACCCCCATGCGGCGCATGCGCTCACGTTCCTTGCGATAGCTGTCGAACCCGTCCCCGATGCCTTGGTGCATAGCTTGGCCTCTGCGGCGATCGCCGCGCGATGCATGGCTATCGGCCAGCAGCTATCAGGCCTTGACGTGAGCCAACGCAAGCCGACGCAGCACCACCAGCGCAGCGTCGCGATCCGGCTCGATGCCATCGGCGGAATCGAGCGCATCTTCGACGGCTCGAAGCAGTTGCCCCACAACGGGACCTTTGGGCACGCCGAGCGCCAGCACGTCTGCGCCGGTCACAAGCGGAGGGCGCTCTGGCGGCAGCAATGCGCGTAGGCGCGTTGCCTCGTGCCAGATCGAAAGATCGCCATGGCTGCCCAGGCAATCGGCGCGATGGAAGGCGAGGTGCTTAGGGAACAGCGGCGAACGCATCCACCGCTCGCGACGACGCGGCCGCATCTGCAGCAAGCTCGCGATGCGGATGTGATCGCGGCAGATCTCACTGACTTCCAGCCGCAGTTCGCGCGAGGCGTGGAAGCGTTCGAGGATCGAATCGGCCATGCGCGCAGACAGCACGTCGTGGCCGTCGAACCGGATCCGATCCTCGGCGACGCGGAACGTCGGCGGCTTGCCGACGTCATGCAAAACTGCGCTCCATGCGAGGATCGCGTCCGGCGCCTCCATGCGATCGAGCACGAGCGCGACATGCGTCAGCACGCAGCCTTCGGGGTGATACTGCGGCGGTTGCTGCACTCCCTCCATCGCGGCCACTTCGGGCAACAGCAAGTTCGCGAAGCCGAGTTCCACAAATCGACGAAGGGCGCGACCGCGACCATCGCCGCAGAAGGCACGCGTGAGTTCGTCGAACACGCGCTCCTTGGACAGCGTCACGAGCCCCTTGGCGCAGGCCTTTGCAGCAGCCTCGGTGATCGGGTCCACGGTGAGACCAAAGCGCGCCTCGAACCGCAGCATGCGCAGCAGGCGCAGTGGGTCTTCCTCGAACCGCTTGGCTGGGTCGCCGATGGCGCGCAGCGTGCGCGAAGCCAAATCCGCGAGGCCGCCTGTCGGATCGAAGATCTCGCCGGTCTGGGCGTCCGCGTAGATCGCGTTGCAGGTGAAGTCACGCCGCTGCGAATCGAGCGCGGGATCGGTGACGAACTGCACGAAGTCCGGCCGTCGGTGATCGCGGTAGTTGCCTTCGATGCGCAAGGTCGTCACGACCACTGGCCAAGGCAGGCCGTCGATGCGGCATGCGCCAAGACGCGCGTCCTCCAACTGACCATTGCCGATCGCCGCTGCCGCCGCCTGCGGATCCAAGTCGGTCGCGAGGTCGTAGTCGGCGGCCTCCAGCCCTAGCGCCAGGTCGCGCACCGTGCCGCCGACAAGCCACACGTTCCCTCCGGCTGTGCGGATGCGATGCGTGATCGCGCGGATCGGCTCGGGGATCGATGCAGCGTCGAGCTTTGCTCGGACCATGCGGGCCACCATACTGCGCCCATGGCGACAGTGCCTGCAGCCGAACCGACGGAGCTCGATTCCGATGGGTTCCGACTTTCGACGCGCCCGCCGCGCAGTCCCATGACCCTTTGGGTTCTCCTGGGCCTTCTCGCGCTCGGCGGGACGTTCGCGCTCATCCTGATGACCGCAAGACGGTCCGCGCGCGCCGAGTCCCGCGGCGACGATCTCGCCAGCCTGCTGCTGCAAGAGTCTCAAGCGATCGTTCCCATCGACTGGACCAGCTCGTGGCAACGAGATCACCTGACCTCGCGTTGGCTTGCGGCTGCGATGAGCCAGGGCGTGTCCGTGTCGGAGTTGGAGCCCAACGAAGGCGACGAAGCAGGCTTTGCCTTCCTCAACAAGCACTACGCGCTCGCGGTGCGTCCGTCCCCACGACTCGAAGCGGATGTCCCCACAGAAGAGGGCGACCTGCCGATCGAAGCCGTCGCATGGCCGCGCGCAGAAGCAGGCCCTGCCAAGTCCGTGTTCTTCCATCCCGAGGACGCGGATCGCGCCTACTCGCGCAACCTGCAGTCCGACTATTGCTTTGACCTTGCTGCGCAGCGTCCGCGGCCTGGCATCTTCCACCGCAAGCCGGAATCGAAGTCCCGCGCGTGGGACTACCGCGCATTCGACGACGAACGCTTCCTCGTGCAGAGCCGCTCGACCAACTAGGGATGCGGGCCAGCTCTGCGCGCGCGCTCGATCAGAAGTACTCGAACAGGAAGTCCTTCATCAGCGCACGCATCGAATCCGCTTGCGCGCGTGGCCCCGCATCCTGAACGCGCGTCAGTCGACGAACGTCATCCAGGTCGAGCCACGGTCGCGTCAGCGAATTGAGCGCTTGGATCCGCAACTGCGGCATCTCCGACGCGTCGAACAGGACGTCGCGCAACATGTCGGCCACGCGCTTGGCGAGGTCCTTCGAGCCTCGCTCGACAGCGATGCCGACGAGAGTCTGCATCCACAGCGCGCGCCGCTTGTAGTCACTCTTCTCCAGCTTCGGCCAGAACGAGAGCATCTGCTCCTCTTGCCCGCGCAGGTTGGGCGCAACCACCGGGATGTAGGAGAGCGTGTCGAGCTGGTTGCCCAACGAGTCTTTTGCGCTGATCGTGCGTGGCTCGGCGGTCCAGATCGCAAACAGCGCTTCGGCTGCTCCCGGTGCGCGGCAGAGCGCCAATGCGATCAAGAACTGGCGCCCTTCCTCTGGCGGCGATTTCTCGAACCGCTCCCGCAGCAGCGTGACGACGCGCGGATCCCCGCTTGCGCCGAGCATGCGCAGCAGCAACTGAAGCCGGGAGCCGGTCGCGGTACCCGTCTGTTCGATCACCGACGTGACCGCGTCTGGCCGGCCGCGCTTCGTGAGCTCGCGCAGCGCGATCGACTTGGTCTCCACCAGTTCCTCGGTTCCTGCGAGCACTTCATAGGTGCCGGCGATGTCGTCGCCAAGGACGCCTTGCAGCGCCTCCGCGACCGCGAGGCGCACTTCGGGCCGCGGGTGCGTCGACAACCGAAGCACGAGTTCGCGCAGCTGGCCGAGGTCGCGCCCGCGGAGATGCTTGAGCGCTTCTGCCACAGCCTGCGCGTCCTCGCCGCGCAGCGTCTGGCTGAGGAACAGCGTGCCCGAGACCTTGCCGGCCGAATGCAGCACCGACGCGCAGATGATGCGGAACTCGCCGATCGCGTGTTCCCAGATCGCTTCGAGCGCGGTCGCCGCCTGATCCGCGGGCAACAGCAGAATCTCCTGCAGCACGAGGTCGCGGATCGCGAGCGGCGTCTCCGCCCGCATCAACTGACGGAACATCGCCGGACACTCGTCCGGCAACCGCAGACGCGCGGCGCGCAGCCACGCGGTGCGCGCGCGGCCATCCATGCCGGTCAAGAACAAGGGGAACGCGGACCGCACGGTCTCGGCAGAACCCGCGCCCGAGAGCGCCGCGAACGCAGCCTGCCGCACGCCAGAGTCCGGGTGCTCCAGCGCGCGCCGCAGCGCATCGTCGAACTCGGGCCGCCCCATTCGGCCCATCGCGTCGAGCGCGTTGCGCACGACATCGATCAGCATCGGCTGGCTGAATGCGCGATCCATCACGGCAACGAGAACTTCGACCGCGTCGTCGGGCGCGCGTCCGAAAAACTCGGTTGCCATCAACCACACTTCACGCCGCGTGTTGCCCTGAAGGTTGGCCGCGACTCGCTCCAACGCTTGCCGGCGCGAACGCTGGTAGACCGGCGCTGGATTGGGAGTCGGCAGTTCGAGGGCTACCGGGTAGTCCTCGCGCCACGTCTCGAACGCATACCGCTGTGGCTTTGGCGCGGACGGCGCCGCTTGCGGCAACGCAGTCTCAGGCTCCTGCGAGCGCGCGGTGGCGAGGCCTACGGACAGCGCGACGAGAACGGCGAGTTGGGCTCTTTTCACGGGGACAGACCGAATCGGGTGCGGCAGACAGTATCGGCTGCGGGTCGCAGGGAGCCCAATCGCTACGATCGGGCGCGGCAGCTAGCAAGGTGGCGGTGCGTGGTCACTCCACGCCAAAACAACGCTCCTGCTGCAACGGATCAGCGCGAAACCCCGTCGCGCGGAGCCTCGAGCAAACCCTGGACATGGAGCAACCGACTCTGCGCCTTGCGGTAGTCGAGTTGGTTGCGCAGCAAACGTCCGCGCGCTTCGCGCAACTCCTGGTTGCGTCGTTGGACTTCGAACGCCGTCGAGGAGCCGACGCCCAGCTTGACCTGCTCCGTCTCCAAGTTGGTCTGCGCCAACCTCACGGACTCGGCGCTCGCCTGCACCGCCTGCGACAAGCTGTCGAGATTGCGCACCGCCTCGCGCACTTCCTTGGACACGTCCAACATCGCGCCATACAGCGTCCGTTGGCGACGTTCGACCTCGAGCTCAGCGCTGCGCTGCCGCGAACGTGCCGCTTGGTTGCCGATCGGAATGCTGAACTGCAGGCGCACTCCCCAATCGGGATACTCCTGCTCAAACGAGTCGCGGAACGCGTCGTGGAAGGTGCTGTCGCGGACGCCGTCGGCGGAATAGGAGCTGACCAGGTCGAGATCCGGCAGCAGGTCCCGATTGGCCTTCATCAGGTCGATCTCGGCCTCGGCAACGCGACTGCGCGCGGCCTTGAGGTCGGGACGGCTTGCGAGCGCCACATCGGACAGCTCTGCAAGGTCGCTCTTGACCGGAGTGAAGTCCGTCTCGATCGGCTCCACGGGCTGCAGGTTCCATCGCCAGATCTGCCCGTCGTTGTCGTCGAACAACAACCGACGCAGCTCGTCCTCGTTCTTGCGGATCTGGTTATCGGCGGCAATCCGCTCCTCGAGCCGACGCGCTACTTCGGCGTCGTCGGCGACACGGTCACGCGGCGCGAGAGCTCGCACGCGGATCTGCTCGAGCGTGATGCGCAACTGCTCCTGCGCCACCGCGAGCGCGGACTGCACGATGCGGTAGTTCTCGCGGCTATAGACGAGCTCCCAGTAGGCCTGCACCACCGCCAGCAGCGTGTCCTGCACCGCACGCGCATACTCCTGCTCACTGCGCGCCACGCTTTGTCGCGCGGCATCGATGTCTGCGCGGTTGTAGTCGGACCATGCGCCTCGCAGCAGCGGCTGCGTGTAGCTGAAGACCATCTCCGACGAGAACTGCGTCGAAGGGAAGGCATTCGACAGGTTGCTGGTCGTGTCGAAGCGAGCGGGCCGATACGACAAGTCGAA
>CAIYFF010000377.1 GCA_903925435.1 uncultured Planctomycetota bacterium
GAGCTTGAGATACTGCTCCAGCAGCACGGGCACGCCCTGCCGCACGACCTCGATCTCGCGCACCATCGCGGACACGTCCTTGAGGTCCTTGATGTGATCAGCATCCCAAGTGGGCCCGCACTTCTCGCTGCGCGGACGGCGCCAAGGATTGACCGGCCGCACGCTCTCCGCCAATTGCGGGTGGAAGCAATGCGCACGCAAGTGGTCGACCATGAGGCGGACCGAGGTGGCGTGGTGGTCGGCGCTGATGCTGACAGTGCCAAACAGATGGCGGCGGCGCGGATCGCGAACGACGAACGCGGCGATGCCCTTCCACAAGAGCAACAGGGGCAAGAAGCCCTTCTGGTATGCGGGCTGGATGAACGAGCGCCCAAGCTCCACGCCATTGCGCACGTGATCGAAGAATGGCGCGCGGAAGCGATACAGCGACGTGGTGTAGAGCGCTTCCGGGCCGCGCTCGGCGAGCAACTCCTCGATCGTGCCTAGGCGATAGGCGCCGATGATTGCGCGCGCGGATTCATCCCACAGGAAGAGGTGCCAGTAATCCTGGTCGTAGCTGTCGAGATCGCACGACAAGCCAGTTCCCTCGCCCACGCCGCGGAACGTCAACTCGCGCAGGCGGCCGAGCTCGCGCAGCACGTTGGGCAAGTCGTTGGCGCGCGCGCACAACACGCGGATCGAGCCTTGGCGCAGCAACTCCGCTCCTTGCGGCAAGGCTGCAAGGTCGCGCTCAATCAACTCAGGCGCGATGGCGTCGATCAATGGCTCCTGCGCGCGCGACGGACGCCGAACGGCATCGACGGGCTTTGCGCCGACTTCCTGCTTGCGGCGCTCGAGGATCTCGCAGCGAAGGCGCATGTAGCGCGCGCGATCATCATCGGCGGCAAAGCGCTCGAGCTGCGAGTTCTGAATCGGATGCCCGATGCGCACCGCCACGCCATTGGCACACTGCGCGAGCAACACGCGCGGGAGCAGCAAGGTGCGCAGCCCATGGTGCAGCGACGACGCGATGCGGAACCATGCAGGCGTGCGGGCATGGACCCAGACTGGCAGCGTCGTCGCGCCGGCGATCCGCTGCAGTCCAGCGATCGCGGCAAGCCACTTGCGCTCGCGCACGGGACCAAACGGGCGCCGCGGCGTCGCGACCGAACCCGCAGGGAACGCGAGCACGCAGCCCCCATCTTGCAGCCAGCGCGCCGCGCGCAACATCGATTGCGCATTGCCAGCTGCATCGCTGCCGTCCGAGTCGACCGGCAGCAGCAGCTCGTCGATTTCGGGCACGTCGACGCGCACGGCGTCGTTCGCGATGACCTTGATGTCCTGGCGCACCGTGCGCAACAGCGCGAGCAGCAGCAGCCCTTCCATCGCGCCGGTCGGGTGGTTGGCGGTCACCAACAATGGACCGCGCGCAGGCACGCGCTCGAGGTCCGTCGTCAGCATGTCGAGATCGAGACCAAGCCAGCGCAAGCTCGCGCGCAGGAAGTCGTCGAGCGAAGCCTGCGGACCGGCTTGAGCCAGGATCGCAGCGCGCGCCGCATCAAGCGTGCGCTTGCCAAAGAGCCTCCGCGTGCGCGTGCTGCGCTGCGGGCCTTGGTCAGTCGGGAACGACGAAGAAAAGGGCATGGTCGTCATGCGGCGTGTCGTGCTCGGCGGAGTTCGAGTGCGCACACCATCGGCGTGGCCATGAAGAACGCGCAAAGCAGCAGCAAAGCCGCTGCGGAAGGGGCGGAATCCTAGCGAGCCAACCCGCCCGGTGGAGCTACCGCAAGGACAGCACGACCTCGAGGTCTGCTTTGGGCGCGATGTCGAGGAGTTGCCAGTGCACCACGTCATCGCCGCGCATGGCCTGCAACCGCCAACGGCCCGGCATCAGGCCGTCGAGCTCGAAGGAACCGTCCGTTTGCGGTGCAGCGCGCAGCATTCCCTCGCACGACTGCGGCAACGGGCGCGACTCGCAGAATGCGCGAATGACGATCGGATCGCCGTCGCGAAGCCCAACAGCACGGCCGCGAACGCGCGCGAGCGTCGCCGATACGTCGTTGAGTTGCACCGCGGTGTCCGCGCCTGAAACCAGTTCGGCAGCGACGGGATCAACGTCCTGCGCCAGTGCGCGCGCGACGCGATTGCGCCACGTCGGCTCAGTTCGCTCGACATGAAGCATGCACGCGCCCGGCGCGAGGTCGCGCAGCGCAAACGCGCCGGTCGCGGCGTCGACCGAGCCACGGCGCACCGGGCCCGCAGCGTGGCGCACGACGACTTCCGCGGCAGACCCCGGAGTCCATGGCGTCACGGCGCCCGACACCGACGCAGGCAGCGGCAGCGACAGGTCGACGAACGGCTCCGGTTCGTTGGCATCGAGCGCAAACGCGTCCAACTGCAAAAACGGCGCAGCCTGCGGCAGCACGAGCAACTGGTAGGAGCCCGCGGGCAACGCAGACAGCGCAAAGCTGCCATCCGCAATCGTGATCGCCGCAGTCTGCGCGCCATCGCGCGAATGCAGCCGCACGCTTGCGTCGACGACCACTTCGCCACGCGCATCGCGCACGCGTCCGCGCAACCGCACGCCGCGCGCCACGCGAACTTCGCGCTCCATCGAGTCATCGGCGCGCAGATCCACTCGCTCGCGCCACGGCGTGCCGCGCTCCGTCAGCACGCACAGTGCATGCGGCCCTTCGGCGATCGCAAAGACCTCGAAGCTGCCGTCCTCGCGCGCAAACGGCGCGCTACCGGGCGGCGGCTCCACGACGACGGGCAACGGCTCGTCACCGTCGAGTGGCAGCAGCGCAACGACGAACGAAGACACCGGCGCGCCGCTCGTCGCATCGACGACGCGGCCGCGGACCTTCGGCTGCTTCTTCAGTTGGATCCTGCGCGCGCCACGCGCATCTCGATCCGCGGGCTCGTTGTGCGCGAGGTAGCCCTCGGCCTCGACCACGAGCCGCAACTCCCCGGGCGGCGGGGCCGAGAACGCAAACGCTCCATCCGCGCCGGTCTCAACCTCTTCGTGTTCGCCGCGCGCGAGCGACACTGCGCTGCACTGCGCCTCGGCGATCGGCTGGCCAGAGCGATCGACCACGACGCCAGACAACGTCTGCGCATCGTCGCCTCTCCGCGATGCGGCCACAGGCTCCGACTTCGCCGAGGCGACGGGCTGCTGCTGTTCGCCAGCGACAGGAGCAGCGGATGGCGCGGACGGATCGCTCATCCATGGCAGAAAGGCCCAAGCAACGCCGATCGCAACTGCTGCGACAGTGACCAGCATCGCCGCGCGCGCCGATCCGAGCGCCCGTTGCTGCGTTGCGCTCGCGAAGGTCACGCGATCACTGCAGCGTCTGGCCCGCGTTGACCGCGCCGAACGTCATCGGCTGCGGCGCAGCCCACGTGAACGCACCCGGCGTGCGGCCCGTCCCCTGACGCTGCAACGACCAACCCACTGGTGTCGTGTCGTCTTCGCCCGTCGGGATCAGGCTCGACGTAACACCGCTCGCAGGACCGTTCGTCGCAGTCAGCGCACCTTCGTAGGAGACGAAGTCCACCACGACGCCCGCCGCGTTCACGAGCGCCACGCCATCTGGCGCGCCGTTCTGCAGGCCTGGAATCGCGAACGCTCGCGTGCCCATGCCGTTCTGCTGGGTCGGGATCGTGCCCGTGAGGCCGATCGTCAGATAGGAGCCGCCGCCGTTGCCGTTGTAGGCGACGATGGTCCAGCCACTCAGGTTGGTGCCCGCCGCGCCCGCGACCTCAACAAACTCACCGGTGTCGGTGCCGGCGTTGTCGTAGTGGATCTCGTTGAGGAACGTCGCGGTCGGCGAAGTTGGCGGAACGAGAACATCGGGCGCCGGCGGCACCGGGAGCGGCCAACGCGTCATGTCCGGCGCGCTGTTCGCGGACACGTTGTTGGTCGTGTCGACGGCGCGCACGACGTACCACCACGTCGTGCCTTCGAGAACGCCGTTGTCGACGTAGGCGCTCACCGAGAGGGGCGCCGCGTTGATCTGAACAAACGGGCCATTGCGCGACGCGCCGCGCAGCACGCGGTAGCTCGCGAAGTCAGGCTCCACGTTGTCCGCCCAATCGAGCAGGACCTTGCGCTTCCCCGTCGTCGCAACCAAGCCGCTTGGAACCGCAGGCGGCTGCGTGTCCCCGCAACCGCTGGAGTAAAGGCATGCGACCCACTCAGGATGATCGACGAACGGGTTGCGATTGCCTTGGTAGCTGAAGACCAAGTCGTTGAACGCACGTTCGCGCGCATCGACTGGATCGGCCGCGTGCCACTGGACCAGCGTCGCGAGCATGCCCATGTAGGCCGTGTTGATGTTGGCTCCAGTGTTGGATGCCGTGATCAGCGTCAGCGTGTCCGTCAGCCCCAACTGCGGCTCCACCACGTTGGTCACGCCATGCGTGCCGCCTTCGTAGCGGACATCCATGTAGAAGATCGCCCGCGCGCAATCGCCGCGGCGATCGTTCCAAACTTGCCAGCGACCATTGGTCGTGACGCTGTCCGCCCAATTCGAGTTGCCTGGATACGCGCCACTGCCGCCGCCCGTGCCGTTGGTCAGATTGGTCGTGTACTCCGTGCCCGCCGCCGCGCTCTGTGCATAGACGCGATTGCTGCGCGCCGTGTTGTAGGCCGCGTCGCTGAGCTTCAGGTGGAAGCAATCCGTGAAGGGATAGTTGCCTGAGCCATCGACGGGAAACCCGTAGGACTTCGGCCACGAGTGCTCGCGGTTGTAGGCCCCCACTCCGCCGCCGATCTTGCCGTAGCTCGCGTTCTTGTAGATGTCGACGATGCTGTTCGCGTTGCTCGGGTCCTGCTGCGCAGACTCCAGGACGTTCCAGGTGTCGGTCGCGGTTGCCGTGTAGGGAAAACGCGTGTGGTCATCGATGACCGCGTGCAACGTCGTGCGCAACTGCGCCGGGGTCGATGTGACGACGGTCGCGTAGTAGTTGGGCGGTGCTTGGCCGCGAAGCGTGGACGCAACGGCCAGCGAGATCAGGACTGCGGGAGTGCAGCGCATAGGAAGTGGTTACCGCGGACGCCTGGGGGCCGGACCAGTATGCAGTCGATGGGCGAAGCCTGCCACGCCCCACGCCGACAGCTATTCTGCGCCGATGCTCGCGATCTGTGCACTTGCCGCCCTGCTTGCTCCGCAACACCCGATTGACCTGACGGCGGACCGCACGCGCGTCGTCGAAGTCGACCGCGAACCAGGCCAATACCTCGGGCACGTTTCCACGATCCTGCTTGCGGATGGGCACACCATCCTCGCGGCCTACCCCAAGGGCCACGGCAAGGGCTCCATCGTGATGAAGCGCAGCACCGACGGCGGCCAGACGTGGAGCGAACGACTGCCCGTTCCCGCAAGCTTCGCGACGAGCCAAGAAGTGCCGACGATGTGGCGCGTCACCGATCCGGCCGGCAAGGAGCGCATCGTGCTGTGGTCCGGGCTGCATCCGGCCAAGCTCGCGCACAGCGAAGACAACGGCGCCACCTGGAGCGAACTCGCGCCCGCCGGCGACTGGGGCGGCATCGTCGTGATGGGCGACCTCGCCGCAACCACGACGAAGGGGCGCTACCTCGCGTGGTTCCACGACGACGGTCGCTTCCTGCAGAAGGGCGGCAAGGCGGCAGGCACCTTCACGCTGCTGCAGACCGAGTCGAATGATGGCGGCGTTCAATGGTCTGCCCCGCGCGCGCTGTGGACCGGCAGCGACGTTCACTATTGCGAGCCCGGTTGCGTGCGATCGCCGGACGGAACGCAGCTCGCGCTGCTGTTGCGCGAGAACCGCCGCAAGCAGCCGAGCGCGTGGATGACGAGTCGCGACGAAGGCGCCTCGTGGAGCGAACCGCGCGCGATGCACCCGGCGCTGACCGGCGATCGACACACGTTGCGCTACGCGAAAGACGGCCGCCTCGTCGCCGTGTTCCGCGACACGCGACTCGATGGCGACGGCGCGTGGCGCGGCGACTTCATCGCATGGGTCGGCACGTTCGACGACATCGCAAGCGGCAACGGCGGCCAGTATCGCGTTCGCCTGCTCGACAACCAGAACGCGTGGGACTGCGGCTATCCGGGGCTCGAAGCGCTGCCCGATGGCACGTTGGTCGCGACCACGTATGGGCACTGGGAGAAAGGGCAGCAGCCGTGGATCCAGAGCGTGCGCTTCACGCTCGCAGAACTCGACGCGCTCGCCACGCAGCGCATGCCAAACGGCGCGCAGGAGAAAGACGGTGCGCAACAGACAAAGCAACGCGGCGGATCGAAGCTCGACGACGCATTGGACAAGCTGCTCCACTACGCGCCGAACGCGAAGCCGCCGGCAGATGCCGCGATCCTCGACGCGGAGAAGCAGTGGTTCGCCGCGATGAAGCGCGTGGTCGGTGGCGAGTCGCCGTTGCGCGCTCGTCTCGCTGCGCTCCATGCAGAACGAGCCGCGTCGCTTGTGCCGAGCGCAAAGTCGCCGATCCGCGCCAACGATCCGCTCGCGCGCGTGCTCGTTCGATTTGACGACGAGCGCACGATGACGACGCCGATCGAGCGCGTCGTCGCGCATGCGGCGGCGAACGAGTTCCCGGGCGCTGTACGGGACGACGCGCTGCGCACCCATTTCGCGGCGACCGTCTCCATCGCGACGCCAGGCCGCCGATCGCTCGGCATCTACGCGGCGCCGGGCGACGCGCTGCGCGTCACCATCGGCGACGGCAAGACTGCGCCGCCTGCAGGCCTTCGGCTGCGCATCGGCGCGCACAGCGACGACATCGCGCGACGCGAGTCGTGGCCTCGGATGCCGCGCATCAGTCGCGTGTTCGCGATCGACCAAGCCGACATGACCATCGCCAACGCGTTTGGCGGCCTTGTGATGCTCGAATGCGACGAAGCGCTCGCGGGCTCGATCGACCTGCAAGTCGCAGGCTGCGTCGATGCGCCGCTGTTCGAACTCGGCAAGACCGACCCCGCGGTGTGGCGCGAACACCTTCGCAATCGCAAAGCGCCATGGGCCGAACTCGTGACCGACAAGATCGCGCTCACCGTTCCGAGCGAGCGCGTGCGCGACCTCGACGACCCAACCGAGTTGCTGCAGTTCTGGAACTCGCTCGCAGATTCCGCAGCCGACCTCGCGGCCCAATCGCGCGATCGCAAGCGCGCCGAACGCTACGTCGCCGACCTCGAGATCAGCGCGGGCTACATGCACGCGGGCTATCCCATCATGACGCACCTCGACGCGGCGAAAGACATGGTCGACCTCGCGCGCCTGAAGAAGGCGCCGTGGGGCCTGTTCCATGAACTCGGCCACAACCACCAGAGCAAGGACTGGACGTTTGCGGGCACGAGCGAGGTCACGGTGAACCTGTTCTCGCTCTACCTCAGCGAGACGATGTGCGGCGTCAGCTGGGACAAGGCTTGGGGCGGCAACCTCGTGCGCGCGGAAGCGCGACTCGCGGCCACGCTCGCGGCGGGCAAGAAGCCATGGAACGAAGGCAAGGACGGCAAAGCAGACCTCGGCTTGCGACTCCTGATGTATTCGCAACTGCAGCGCGCGTTCGGCTGGGAACTGTTCGTGCACGTATTTGCCGAATACCGCGACCTCGCGGATGCCGATCGGCCCAAGACGGATGACGACAAGCGCGACCAGTGGCTCGTGCGCGCATCGAAGAGCGTCGATCGCGACCTTGGCCCATTCTTCGCCGCGTGGGGCCTGCCAGTCAGCGACAAGGCGCGCGCAGAAGTCGCTCCGCTCGAGGATTGGATGCCAGACGGCTGGCCAGCGCCAACAGCGCGTTGATCTGCGCGATCACTCTCGTGCGCCGCTGGCGGTTCGCAGGCTCGCGACCACAGTGACGCCGATGAGCGCAAGCGTCACGAGCAACGCTTGTTGCCAGAACGCGAGGTCATACGCGTAGAAGCCAAGCGCCACCGCGATCACGACGGATCCATACGCGCCAACCTTGACCGACAAGCGGATGCCGCGTTCGCGTTCCCAATCGGAAAGCAGTGGGCCGAACAGCTTCGAGGAGCGAAGCCACTGCAAGAGCCTCGGGCTCGAGCGCGCAAAGCACGCCGAAGCGAGCAGCAAGAATGGCGTCGTAGGCAGCACCGGCAGCGCAACGCCAAGCACCGCGAGCCCGGTGAAACCGAGGCCCGCGAGCACGTAGAGCTTCCGACGCAGCGACCAGCCTGTGGCAGTCGGTTGGAGTTCGGTCACTGCAGGATCAGCATCGGATCCGCTTCAGCGACGCAGAGCGGGCGGTAGAGCAAATCGACAGCGATGAAGGTCCAGTGCAGCGGCAATCCCGCGAACGGCGACAAGAGGCCCGGCGGCACGTTGAGCGTCGCCGTCGCGCGACCCAGCGAGTCGAACTGCGCGGAGCCATTCACGAGGATCGGGCTGTTGGGCGTCGACACGATCGCTTCCGTGAGGAAGTCGTAGTTGATCGGCACCGTGAAGCCGGGCTGCCACGCAATGCCCGGCGACGTTCCCGAGATCGACGGCAGCATCAGATAGGTGCAGCCCACTGCGGCGGGACCCGTTCGAAGATCCATCTGCACCGAGCCGCCAGCGCTCGCGAACACGAACGGCGGCGTCAACGTGAGCGCGGGGCCTGCATTGAAGCGGCGCCTCGTCGTCGACACGTGGTTTTGCGCATCCTTGACCTGCACAGCAGTGACGGAGCTCCCCGGCGCGCGCGCGATCGAGTTGCCCGCGCCCATCGCCTGCCAACCGGTGTCGAACACGCCGTTGTTGTCGTAGTCGAAGCGCACCTGCAACGTCGACGCGAGCTGGTCACTGTCGCGACTCGTCGTCGGATCGACCTGCACGCCGAGGTTGGGCGATGCAGTGGTCACGACCGGCTGCGGGAAGTTGATGCCCGGCACGGCCCACGCCTGCATCGGGCCCCACCACGCGGGAGTGTTGACCATCAACTCGTAGCGGAACGACTGATAGCCATCGGCGCCACCGAGCAGCGCGCCCTTGATCGACTCGTCGATCGTCGTGACGGTCGTCGTCTCGCCTTCGCCCGCGTAGGTCTTGACCGTCGGCACCACACGGCGAGCTGGATAGCCCGCGAGCGTCGCGGCCTGACGCGCGTAGAGCGCCGTCTGCTGCACATAGGCACGATGGCGCGCAGCGGTGTTGTAGATCGAGCCGTCGGCCGTGTAGGCCATCGGCATCAACACATCGACATACTGCGCCATCTGCTGCCAGTTCTGGCCGTATTGCGACGAGAACGAGTTGATGACCGTGGTGTACGACTGGAAGTTCGCGTCGTAGGTGCCGCCATCGAACGTGAAGCGACTCGCGATGAGGTAGCAATGCAGCGACATCGCGCCGATCAACTGGCGCACCTGCGCGAGGAAGTTCGTGACCTGCAATGGGTCATTGCCCGTCGCTGCTCCGACGAAACGGATGTAGTCGAGCGCGATGCCGTCTAGGTCGTAGACCGGCGTGCCGTCGACCTTCCAAGCATTGACGAAGTAGTCGATGACGTTGAGCAGGTACTGCTTGTGCGCTGCATTCGTGGGTTGCACGGTGTCGCTGAAGCACTTCATCACGCCGACGACGCGGAGGTTCTGCGCGTGGCACGCCGTGATGAGGTTCTGCAGGTTGATTCCCGCACCCGTGGACCGCACCGGGCCCCATGCGGCGTTCCAATCGCCCGCGCTGTCCGTGACCCACAAGTCGCCCGTCGATGGCCCGGTTGCGCGGAACACGCTGACGTAGACCGTGTCGATGCCTCGCGTCTGGCAGTTCGTGACGATCTCGCTGATGCGCGAGTCCATGTTGCCTTCGAGGAACGGGAAGACGCCGACCGAGACGTCACTCGACGGAATCTGCGCGACGGCCGAAGCCATCGTGAGCAGCGTTGCGAGAAGCGATGCGCGCATGAGTGACGGATGCTCCCGGCAATGCCGAGGATCGGCAACCACAGTGGACCGAAAATGCCCGTGCGCCTTGCCATTCCGCGTCCCCGAGGGGCTCTCCAATTCGAGCATCCGTGCGTAGCATCCTCGCCCCAAGTCCACCTGATGCCCATGCACACCAAGCACACCATCCTTGCGCTCGCAGCGTTGTCCGCGTCGCTCGCCGCGCAGAACTCGCTCGTCTTCACCGGCCGCTTCCCGTTCCAGAGCCTCGACACTCCGAACGAGCGATTGAACGGCAGCATCAACAAGCTCGAGGAGTTCGACTTCTCGGTGGTCACGCCTGGCCTCGGCGCGGTGGCGCGCACGATGCAGCCGGCAACTGCGCATCAGGCCTACATCGGCGACAGCAACAACGACGGCAACTACACGAAGTTCGCTGGCTTCAAGACGTACTTCCAGAACATCCAGATGGGCGGTCTGTTCGTGAAGAGCACGGACAAGGCGCTCGTCACGTCGGACAAGGTGTTCTTCACCGTGCGCAGCAACGCGGCGCCGTTGCAGATCGAAGCCTTCAGCAACGGTGGCACGACGGTCTCCGTGATCCGTCCAGGTGACTTCGTTCGCTTCACCGGCGGCGGCAACCTCGAATACTTCATCACGCAGGACCAGATCGACGTTGCCGCGGGCCTCGCGCCCGTTGGATTCACCAGCGTCAAGGGCGCCAGCTCGATGTGCCAGGACTTGGCGGGCAACCTCTACTACAGCCCGTCGCAAGGCGGCCAGTGGATCAACGGCATGTCGAGCGGCGTGGCGCTCGCCAACGACGGCGCCATCGTCATGATCCCGGCAACGGCGATCACGTATGACGCGTTCGGCAACGTCGCGAGCATCGTCGCCAACTCGTCGCGCATCCTGATCGAAGAGAACACGCTCGGCCCGGGTCTCGCGCCGATCAGCGTGCGCCAGATGGTGCTGAACTCGCAGTGCTTCGACCGCACGGGCATTCCGCTCGCGGTTGCCGGCGTCTTCGGTCGCGTGAGCGGCCTCGACCTCGACCCGAATGGCGGCACGTTCACTCCGAACTGGCCGGATTCGACCGGCGCGTTCGTCCCCGCGCCCAACCTCGTGTTCACGAGCGACGCGGGCTCTTACGCGGGCACGATCTTCTCGACGAACAACAACGGCACGCCTGCCGTCATCAACGGCGTCACGTGCGCGAGCACGACGACCGGCGTCGCGGCAAACGGCAGCTGGCTCGGCGTGCGTCTCGACGTCGCCAACTTCCAGCCGTCGCTGATGGGCCTCATCGTGACGGGCGCGCTGCCCTACGAGCCGCTCACGCTCGACATGCCGAACTTCGGCGCGATCAACAGCTCGGCCACGCAGGCAAACATCGAGATCGACGTGCACGGCCAAGCGCTGTCGTTCACGGTGCTCCTCGCCGACTTCAACATCGCGCCGACCGGCGGCTTTGCGCCTTCGGTGGCGACGGCATTCGTGCCGCTCACGTTGAGCCCGTTCTCGCACTTCCAGACGTTCCCGATCTTTACGCCGACGGACCTCGGCCTGCAGCTCACGGACGGCAACGGCTACGCGAGCTACATCCTGAGCAACCCGCACGCGGGCCAGTTCGCGGGCATTCCGATGATCCTCCAGTGCGGCGCACTGGACTTCGTCGGCAACATCACGGTCAGCAACCCGGTGCAGGCACAGTTCAAGTGATGCACTGAGCTGCGGCAGTTCCGCGCGCGCAGGTTTCGGTTAGCCTGCGCCGCGCATCATGCGAATCGCCGCAGCCCTGTTGATCTCGCTCTGCGCCGCGTCGATCGCGCGCGCGCAGAAGCCGGCCGAGACGCCCGCAGCGAGTGCGCCGGCAAAACCTGCGGCGCTCGGCCAAGCCGCAAGCGCCACGATCGCCAACTCGTTTGCGACCGCGGAGTCGTGGTCGCTGCAGGCGATGGCGCTCTTGTCGCTGGGCACGGATTGGCACCCGATTGCGAGCCCCTCGGTTCAGGCAGCGCTCGCGAGCAAAGAGGCGCGACTCCAGGTCTACGCGCTCGAGCAACTGCGCCGCACCGATAGCCGCGTGATCGGCTCCGTCGCAACCAAAGAGATCCTCGACGAGATCGTCGGCAAGCTCGTCACTTCGAAGAACGCATTCATCCGCAACCGCGCCGTCGAAGTGTTGGAGCGCGTGATCCAGGGCATCGATGGCTCCAAGCCATCCACGATCCCGAAGTGGTGGGCGCAGCAGCGCGAGACCTACGCGCCCACCGCGTGGACGCCAGCCGACAGCAGCGGCAAGGAAGGCGGCACGGCGACCGCCGGCATCATGGAGAAGGCATTCGACCTCCGTGACGCAGGCCTTCAGGTCGTGTTCGTCGTCGACTCCACGGGCAGCATGCAGCTGGCGATCGACGCAGTGCGCGACGCGATTGGCGAGATCTCGGCAATCCTCGGCGGCATCGCTCCCAAGCTCGAAGTCGGACTCGTGCACTACAAGGACTTCGGCGACATGGGCGATCCAGCCGAGGTGCTGGTGCCGCTCACCAAGAACACGAAGACCGTGCGCGAGAAGCTCGCGAAGCTGCGCGCCGGCGGCGGTGGCGACGAGCCCGAACGCGTGGAGCACGGCGTGCAGGCTGCGCTCGACAAGTCGATGGGCTGGGACAAGGAGAAGAACCGCATGCTGCTCATCGTCGGCGATGCTCCTCCGCATCCCGACGTGCACGATGGGCTGATTGGCCTCGTGCGCTCGGCTTACGAGAAGCCGTTCCAGGATCCGAAGCGGCCGACGACGGGCAAGCAGGAGAAGCTGCGTCCATTCATCACGTCCACCATCGCGACGAGCCCGCGCGCAAACCCGTGGTTTGAGCAAATCGCCGAAGCGGGCGGCGGCACAATGGTGCTGCTCGACATGGGCGGGCCGCGTCCCGGCGGGCCGCCGAAGGCGTCGGACGCGAAGCCCGTGCCGAAGGAAGAGGCGCCCGAACGCATGGC
>CAIYFF010000378.1 GCA_903925435.1 uncultured Planctomycetota bacterium
CGACGCGAGATACCCATCGAGCCTTTCGAGGCATTGAGCAAGCTGCAACGACGGCGGTGGCACGAAGCGCACTTCTGGACTGTTGCCGCCGACCGCGCCAATCCACACCTGTGCATCGCGGAACTCGCCGGGCCTCTTCTGCTCGCCGCGCACGTCGCGCATCAAGTCGCGATGAAGGTCGCGCAGCAGATAGACCGTCAACGCACGCCCCGTCGACAGCGTGGACATGCCCGCGCCAAGCGCGCGACGGTAGTTCTGGACCTCGAGGTCGTCGTCGACGCGCGCCCGCTCCGCGTCGTCGAGCTCGTGCACGAACGCGGCCTCCAACGTCGTCTTGGTGCCTTCGATACGACTCGACAGCACGGCTTCGCGCGCGCGGAACGGCCGCAAGAACAGCTCCGGGCTCGGCAGCGTCGCGATGCCCTCGCACAGGCGGCCGATCAGTGCCCGCACTTCGCCGATCGCGTGGACCGTGCTGCCGTGCACCGGGAACCGGAGCGGCAGCGGCGCTGGCACGAAGGCCAGTCCGAGCTGACTCGACTGCGGGATCTCCACCCATTGGCCCGGCGGATCAGGCAACTGTTCGCTCGTCATCGCATTTCCTTGCGCCGGGGCTCGTCGCGCAACGTGCACAACCGACTTAGAACTGGACGCTCAGCAGGGGATGGGCCCTTGCAGCCGGCGAACGATGCCGTCGAGCCGCTGCCGTCATAAACGTCTGCGCCACAAGGCATTGCCGTCCGCATCGCCGACGGACCTGATTTTTGATCCAACTTTACCAATACTCGATCCTTTTTGATCCAACCAGGCCGGTCTTGGATCAAAAATACGAGTCGCGAGACCGGATGGCCCCAGCTCTCACCGGATGCCAACTGGCGCCCGCTGCCGTCCGGGTCACCAAAGTCGGGACTTGAGGCGATCTAAGTCGCTTGCTGGAAGGAGCTTCCGGAACTCCGCTGGCCGCCCCGATTTTTGATCCAACTTTACCAATATTCGGGCGTTTTTGATCCAAAGCAGCCGGGCTTGGATCAAAAACCGTCGGCGCTGAGGCAAGCGCCGACGCGCCGAGACCAGGAACGACGATCGCCCGCGCTCGCCGCGTCGGCTTCCCTGCCATCAACAACGCAGAACCTGAGCGGGGTCTGCCACCGACGCCGCGCCGCAGCACGGCGCCGGCGCCCGCATCAGCGCCCCTTCTCCCCCACCTTCTTGGCAGCCTTCGCCACAGCCTTCACGACCGGCTTCTTCGCCGCCTTCTTCTTCGCGCCACCCTGGCTGCCCTTCTTGGCGAGCAGCTCCTTGCGCGTGTAGTGGTCGGCGATCACCTGCGCGACGCAGCACGTCAACCGCTTGGCCATCGTGAGGTGCAAGAACTCATTGGGGCCGTGCGCATTGCTCTGCGGGCCGAGCACGCCCGTGATCATGAACTGCGCCTCGGGGAACTTCTCGCCGAGCATCCCCATGAACGGGATCGTGCCGCCCTCGCCCATGTAGACGCAGCCCTTCTTGAAGAACTCGTGCGACGCGCGATCGCAGGCCTGCTCGAGCCACGGCGACAGCTCCGGCGCGTTCCAGCCGCGCGAAGCCTTCTCGCCGTCCCACGTGACCTTCGCGCCATACGGCGGGTTCTTGGTCAGCGCTTCCTTCATCGCGGCAACGCACTTCTTTGCGTCGCCCGTCGGCGGCACGCGCAGCGACAGACGCGCTTGCGTGAACGGCCGCAGCACGTTGCCCGCCTTGTCGGTCGCCGGCACGCCGTCGAGGCCGATGATCTCCAAGAACGGCTCCCACGTGCGGTTGAGGATCAGCTGCGCGCGGTCCTTGGCCATCGGCTTGGTGCCCTTGCTCCACGGGAAGCGCTGCCACAGCGAATCGCCGAGCACCTTGGCCGCGACCTTCGCTTGCGCGATGCGTTGGGCCGGGATCTTGGCGTGGAACTCCTTCGGCAGGATGCGGCCCGTCGCTTCGTCTTCGAGCCGCGAGAGCATCGAACGCAGGATGCGGAAGCTCGAAGGGACGATGCCGCTCGCGTCGCCGCTGTGCACACCTTCGTCGAGCACGTCGACGCGCACGTTGCCGCCCGCGAGTCCGCGCAGCGACGTCGTGCACCACAGTTGGTCGTAGTTGCCGCAGCCCGAATCGAGCGCGATCACGAGGCTCGGCGTGCCGATCTGCTCCTTGAGCTCGTCGATGTAATACGGAAGGTCGTAGCTGCCGCTCTCCTCGCACGCCTCGATGATCACGACGCAGCGCGCGCGCTTCTTGTGCTGTTCTTGCAGCAGGCTCAGCGCCGTCAACGAAGCGAACGCCGCATACCCGTCATCCGCGCCGCCGCGCCCGTAGAGCTTGTCGCCCTTGCGCACCGGCTCCCACGGCCCAAGCGTCGGCAGCCAACCC
>CAIYFF010000379.1 GCA_903925435.1 uncultured Planctomycetota bacterium
CAGCGCAAGCAACTCGTAGAGCACTGCGCCGAGCGAATAGACATCCGCGCGCGCATCGATCGCTCGACTGCCTCGCGCTTGCTCTGGCGCCATGTAGGAAGGCGTGCCGATCTGCTCGCCGCTGCGCGTCAGTTGCGCGCTGCGTTCATCGCGCGCAAGGCCGAAGTCCACCACCACGGGCCTGCCATCGGGATGGATCATCACGTTGCCAGGCTTCACGTCGCGATGCACCACGCCTGCGCGATGCGCCGCCGCGAGCGCGGATGCGACGTCGGCGCATAGCCGCGCGCACGAACGCACGTAGCGATTGCCCGGACCAGAGCTTCGCGGCTCGCGCAACTGCGCGTAGCGCTGCCCCTCCTCGACTTCGTCGACGAGCGACGCATCGAGCCGTTCTGCCTGTCGCGACACCAGTCGATCGAGCCACGTGGCGAGCGTGGGGCCATCGACGAACTCCATCGCATACCAGTGGATGCCGTCCGCGAAGCCCGTGCCGTAGATCGGAACGATGCCCGGATGCGCAATGCGACTCGTCGCTTCCGCTTCTCGTCGGAATCGCAGCACCGCTGCGGGATCCATGGACGCAAAGTCAGGCAACGTCTTGAGCGCGACGCGTCTGCCAAGCGACTTCTGCGTCGCAAGCCAAACGACGCCCATGCCGCCGCGGCCGAGTTCGCGCTCGATGGAGAAGTCGCCGAGCATGCGCTGGCGCGCGTCGCTTGCTGCGTCAGGTTCCGACGGGCTTCCGTTCACCGACAGGAGATCGGCACGGCGATCCGTCTCGGTCCAATCGGATCTGCACATCGTCGCGGCGTTGGACGCAGGCGCTGCAGCACGTGACGAACCCATCCCGATGCGAGACCGCGAACGCTCGGTGCCATCGACGATTCACGCTGGCGCGTTCGCGGAAGCGCCGGGTCCTCAAGTCCCATTCTTCCTGGTCCGACATCGGCGAGATGAAGCGATCCGTCGGGACCTTGTGCGCAAACTCGATGCGCGGCGCTGCGGAACTCCCGTTGCCATCGCGCAGATCGGAACGCGGCAGCGCGCTCGTATGGGCGTTGTTCTTCGTCTCGCTGACCGTCGGCATCCTCGTTGCCCACAGCCTAGAGATGTCCGCCAACCGCAAGACGATGGACACGCGCTACCGCCGCGTCGATCTCGCGCAGTCCGTCGCGGAGTCGGGCCTTACCGATGCTGCGTCCTACCTGCGGCGCCAGCCGACCCAGCCGGTGGCCGCGTTCGCCCCGCAACGCAACCTCGTGGCGGATCCACCCGTCGATGACACGCTCGATCCGACGGTTGGCCTCGTGCGCGAGTTCGAAGTGAATGGCAGCCTCTGGGGCCGCTACGAAGTCCGCATCGACGAAGCGATCGACGTGTCCGCTGCGTATGGCGAGCTGCCTGGAACGGTGTGGGATCTCGGCGCACGCGGTTACCTCTACGAGCGTGTCGACGCGGACAAGCCGTTCGACAAGAAGCCCAACCGATTGCTGTCGACGCAGACGCTGCGCACCGAAGTGCGCGGCATCACGCTGCGCTTGCCGAGTGCGTCGGCGCTCGTGATCGGCGATCCATCCGCGCTGCAAGTTCTTGGCAATGCGACAGTCGAAGGCCTCGGATCGTCTGGCGTCGCGCACCTGAGCGGCAAGGGCAACGATGACGACGACGATGACGATGACGAGAAGGACGAGAAAGACGAGAAGGACGAGAAGGACGACGACAAGTCGAACGGCTCCGCGAACTACGGCTCCTCGGTCACCGGCTCGCCAGCCTCGCTGCCGCTAGTAGCGGGCAAGCTCGACGTCGCATCGGTGTTCGGCATGCGCGAAGAGCAACTGCGCAGCGTTGCCGACCTCGTCGTGTTTTCGCCCAAGCAGTTCGCTGGCCGCGTCATGCAGGACCAAGCGGTCTACGTGCCGGATGGCCTGGAGATCTCGTCTGATGACTTCGCGTTGCGCGGTCGGATGTTGCTCGCGGTGAAGGGCGACTTCATCGCGGCCGAAGGCAACGACAGCGACTTCCGTGGCGTGCTCTACGTGAGCGGCAACGCGCTGATCGAAGGCCCGTTCCGATTCGAGGGCACGATGATCGTCGCGGGCCGTGTGAAGATCGGCGGTTCCGACGAAGAGGTTCGCATCCGCGCACGACCCGATGTCGTGTCGCAGTTGCAGAACTCGCTCTCGCAGTATCGAACGGGTCGGGACCAACGCCCGGCGGGTCTCGGCGTCCTCACCGAGTCCGTGCCTGCGAAGAAGAAGAAGAAGGACGACTGATGCCGCAGCGAGGGAGCAGCAGCAAGCGAGCCGCAGGCTTTGGCTTGACCGAAGCGATGATTGCCGTGGGCATCGTCGCTACGGCACTGCTCGTTCTCGTGCAGCAGCTGTCGATCGGGTTCCGCGAATCCGGCGCCAACGAGGACCGCGCGTTCGCATACCAAAAGGCAGGCGCAATCCTCGGCGAGATCCAGAACGCGATCTCGCTTGGCCGCATTCGCGCAGGCGATGAGTTGCTTGCGCTCGACGACGCAGAGCGACAGTTCGTGCTGACGACGCGCACGGACCACGAAGGGCTGCCCTTCGCGCCCGACCACCCGATGTCCGGCAACGTGACGCTGGGAGGCGCATGGCGATGGTCGCGCACGATCTCCGTCGAACCGCACGACCACGCAGGCCTCTACTACTGCCGCGTGTTGCTCGAGTCGCGCGAGGGATCGCGGTGGCAGACGGCGGCGAGCCATGCACTGCTGTTCTCGCTGCTGCCGCCAAGCGACGCGCCAGAACAGACGCACGATGTCTACGCAATCGCATGCGCGGAGGCTCCGAGCATGCTCGCCGACCTTGCGACGTTGCGCGACGCGGTGGCGAGCGCGTGCAGCGACATCGCGGCAAGTTCGCAAGCGAACGTGCGCGTCCATTGGATCACGCGACTCGGCTACGGCCGCGATCCTTGCTACACGCCGTTCGTCAACGCGACGCGACCCGCGGACGCAGCGGCGCCCTTTGCCTACTGGCTTCCGTCGACACTCGGCGGCGATCACGCAGGGCGCACGCTCTACCGCGCAGACCTGCTACAGGGCGCCTTGCGCACCGAGGACGGCGTGCTGCACGCGGGCGGCAACGCAGCCACGCTGACCGCAACGATTGCGGATCGATTCAACCACTGCATGCGAACGCCCGCGGCATGGCGGCTCTTTGAGCAACGTGTCGCTGCAGGGCTGGAGAACGAGGAAGAACCGCCGCTCCAACTGCTGCTCGACGACATGCAGCGGAGGCCTGAGCGCTACCGCAACGCCATCTTCCTCAACTTGCACGGCCGCGCGCTCGCGATGCCGCCGCTCCGCAACGTCAGCGATGCAGCGAAGGATCCCGTCGGTCGTCCCGGCGTTCGCGTCGTCACGCATCCTGCTCGCCTGTGGACGCCGCGCGACCCCGACGGCAACAACAACCAATCGGATACGCGCGACCTCGAACTGCGCGTGCACGCGTGGCGCACGGAAGCCGCAGCCGACGTTCTTGGCGAGCCAGTGCTCGTGCAGATCTACGGCGGCGACTTCACGCGCAACGTCAACGCTGCAGGCGTGGGACCGGGGACGCTCACGGTGCATCGACTGCAAGGCGGCGTGTCCCTGGACACCGGCCTCGCAAGCGGAACAGGCCGCGACTACGCGGCGTTCGACAGCGCGACAGGGAAGGCGCCGCGCGCGGCTTCGAAGCCGTTCGAGATGTGGTTCGAGACGGGCTACGTCGGCGGCGCGGATCCCTACACGTGGATTCGACTGCACAACACCCCACTCACCGCGCCCGCAGTGGGCACGCAAGGGCTCGCGAGCGACATGCGGCTGTATGGAGCCGAGCATTGCCCATCACCGGTGAAGGGCGAGTTCGAGCACGACCTCGCGACCAGCAGCAGCTCGCGCATTGCGCGCAACACCGCGCGCTGGCGCATTCGCGTGCCCGCGACGGCGTTTGCCGCGGCCGCACTGCCCACTCGCGACCACGTGATCCGCGTCGTCACGCGCATCGGATCGGATTCGACGACAGGGACGCAATGGCCAACGGCGAAGCAACCGCTCAACGCGAGCGAGACCTTCGCATGGTGGACGCGCGCGGCGACTGCGGTGCCTTCGACCGAGC
>CAIYFF010000380.1 GCA_903925435.1 uncultured Planctomycetota bacterium
CGATCCCATCCGCGCAATGCGCGGAGGAGCCGCGTCAAACGACCCAGGTGCCGATGTCCTCGCCGCGCACTGCGCGCTCGAGGTTGCCGGGCACGAACATGTCGAACACCATGATCGGCATGTCGTTCTCCATGCACAGCGTGAACGCGGTGCGGTCCATCACGCGCAGGTCCTTCTCGAGCGCCTCGGCAAACGTGATGCGGCTGAACTTCGTCGCCGTCTTGTCCTTCTTCGGATCCGCAGAGTAGACGCCGTCGACCTTGGTCGCCTTGAAGATCGCGTCGACGCCAAGTTCCGTGGCGCGCAGCGCCGCGGCGGTGTCCGTCGTGAAGTAGGGATTGCCCGTGCCGCCGGCGAGGATGACAACGCGCCCCTTCTCCAGGTGACGCACCATGCGCCGACGGATGTAGGGCTCCATCAGCGTCTTCATCTCGATCGCAGACGCGGCGCGCGTCTCGACGCCAGCGCGCTCCAGGCCATCCTGCAGCGCGAGGGTGTTGATCGCAGTCGCCAGCATCCCCATGTGGTCTGCCGTCGCGCGGTTCGTGCCGCGCTTGCTGAACTCGGCGCCGCGCAGCAGGTTTCCACCGCCGACAACGATCGCGACTTCGACGCCGAGTCGCTGGACGCGCGCAACGCGGTCCGCAACCTCCGCGACGACGTCGGGATCGACGCCCGAGCCATCCGCGCCCAAGCTCTCCCCGCTCAGCTTCAGCAGGATGCGTTGGATCTTGGTCGGAATCGGCACGGCAGTCTCCTACTCGTAGTGGCTCAGCTGCCGAGCGCCATGTAGTGGAAGCGACGGATCTGGATGTTCTCGCCGATCTTGCCGACGAGCCACTGACGCGCCTGCTCGATCGTGCGCGTGTCGTTCTGATCCTCGGGGTTCACGAACGGCATCTCGACGAAGCACTTCGCTTGGAAGAACTTGTCCATGCGGCCTTCGATCGCCTTGTCGATGACTTGTTGCGGCTTGCCCTTCATCGCGGTGTTCGTCTGATCCACCACGATCGCGCGTTCGCGCTCGACCGCCGCGGCGTCGACCGCCTCACGGTTCAAGAACGCCGGCGCGAATGCTGCGGCCGCGAGGCAGCAGCCCTTGCCGAACGAGTTGAAGTCCTCGTTGCGCGCGACGAAGTCCGTCTCGCAGACGATCTCGACCAGCACGGCGACCTTGCCGTTGTGGTGCACGTAGCTGAACAGCTTGCCTTCCTTGACCTCGCGGCTCGCGGCCTTCTCCGCCGTAGCCTTGCCCTTCTTGCGCAGCCAATCCGTCGCCTTGGCCATGTCGCCGCCGTTCTCGGTCAGCGCCTGCTTGCAGTCCATCATCGGCGCGCCGGTCATCTCGCGCAGCTTCATCACCGTCTTGGCATCGATCGTCGTCATGGTCAGTTCTCAGTAGAAATGCAGTCAAAGGTTGCGACCAAGCCCCGCAGGCTTTTGCCGCTCGCGCTCGTGCAGGACGCCAAAAGCGACTGCGGTTGCGCGGATTGGGACGCGTGCACGCATCCCGCAGCGTCGGCGAGTGCGTCGCCGACACATGGAGTTGAGCCCCTCACGAGACCCAACGTCCAGCATGGAGTGAATTGCAGAACCGAGTGCTGGGGTGCATTGGCCCGCATCGTGCGGGCCGCCCCCAACAATCCAACCGAAGCTGTGCCGGCCGAGAACGTCAGCCGGCAACAACCTCAGTTCGCCGGAGCTGCCCCGCCGGCTGGGCGATCGGAGCCGATCGAGACGGAGTCTGCATGAGCACCGCCGCGGATTCCGCCGCCGCCGCCCATGCCGCCGCCGCCGCCCATGCCACCACGGCCGGGGCCACGACCGCCGCCGCCACCGCCGCGACCACGGCCATCGCCGCCGCGACCATCACCACGGCCCGGACGACCATCGCGGCCACCCTCGGTGCGACGACCCTGTGCCTGACGGCAACGGACGTCATCGCTCGCGGTGCGCTGCGCGTCGCGCAGGGTCGCATCATCGCAGGTCTTGCGGCCTTCGATCACGGCTTCCGTCAGGTGGCCGAGGATCAACTGGACCGAGCTCATCGCGTCATCGTTCGCCGGGATCACGATGTCGGCGTAGCCGGGATCGCAGTCCGTATCGAGGATGCAGACGACCGGCACGTTCATGCGGGCCGCTTCCTTGACCGCGTTCTCTTCGCGGCGCGGGTCGATGACGATCATGGCAGCCGGCAGGCCGTGCAACACGCGCACGCCCTCCAGGTTGCGCTTGATCTTCTTCATGTCGCGGCGCATCGACGACTGGTCCTTCTTCTTGTACTTGTCGAGGGCACCGGTGCTCTCCAGGTTCTCGAGTTCGACGAGGCGCGAGAGGCGCTCACGAACGGTCGAGAAGTTGGTCAGCGTGCCGCCGATCCAGCGCTCCGTGACGGCGGGCATCTGGGCGCGTTGCGCCTCAGTCTCCACCACCGCACGGATCTGCTTCTTGGTGCCGAGGAACAGGATCTGACCACCCGTGGCCGCGAGGTGACGCAGGAAGTGCGTCGCGCGGTAGAGACCCTTGATGGTCTCCTCCAGGTTGATGATGTGGATCTTGTGCCGTTTGCCGTGGATGTACGGCTGCATCTTCGGATTCCACCGGCTGGCTTGGTGGCCGTAGTGGACTCCGGCGTCAATCAACTGCTGGGCGGTTACGAGCGGCACTCTGGCATCTCCTGGCCTACGAAGGGACTGCGTGCGGAAAAGTAAGGGGCGGGGAGCATAGGCGCGCCCCACCGCGGGTCAAGGGTCCGCATCTGCGATCCCATCGACATCTCGCAACCCCCACCTCGCGCAAATGCGGTCCGACGATGCCTCTGCGCACTCCACACCGGTTGCCAGATCGCATTCGGACCGTAGCCTGCATCGCGCCTCGGCACAGCCAATCCGCCTCTGGCGCCGCGCTCCGCGACTGGACCCGCACCCGTGAATCATCCCATCGAAACCGACACAGCCCCTGCCCTGGTGGTGCTTTGCAACCACGGGCGCGACGACTTCCAAGAAGTGGTGGAAGTGCTGTCTCGGCGCGGCATGGATGTTCGGCCGTCACACTCGCTCGCCGAAACCCGCCGCATTCTGCTCGAGGTGCGCCCCGCGGTCGTGGTGCTCAACCCGCTGACGTTGGTCACCGGCGGAATCGAGCTCGAACTCGTCGAATCTCTGCAGCGCGAAGACGACCCGATTCCGGTCTTGATCGCGGTCGACGATCTTCAACTGCTGGCCGACGCGCATCGCTGGCAGCTGCCGATCCGCGACTTCCTGCGCAAACCGCTGTCCTCCAACGAAACCGTCCACCGCGTCGAGCTCGCACTCGCGCACCGTCGCCGCCACTCGATGCTCGTGCTGCGCCAGCGGCATCTGGAAGGCCAGATCAGCGTCGACTTCAAGACCGGCCTCCTCAGCGAGCAGTACTTCACGCGCATCCTGATCCTGGAGTGGAAGCGCTCGCGCCGACATCAAGACGCACTGTCGCTGCTGTTCTTGGACGTCGACGACTTCAAGGGCGTCAACGACACCACCGAGTATTCGTTCGGCGACGAAGTGCTGCGCAAGGTCGGCGAGACGCTGCGCAACACGGTGCGCGAGACCGACTTTGCCGCGCGCATCGGCGGCGACGAGTTCTGCGTGTTGCTGCCGCAGACGACGCCGAAGGAAGCTGTGCAGACCGCGATGCGCATCCGACAGCGCATCGCCGAGACGGTGATCCAACGCGGCCAGTATTCGCGGCAGGTCACCGTGTCGATCGGCATCGACGCTCACGACGCGCGTTCGGCGGGCAGCCCCGAGTTGCTGCGCTCCCACGCCAACCTCGCGCTCAAGGAAGCGAAGAAGCGCGGCAAGAACCAAGTGTGGCTCTACGCGGGCCATGCGCCGACTGGCGACACAGCGACCGCGACCGCGACCGCGCAAGACGGCGCGGCGAAAGTCGAACGGGGCCGCAACGGCGATTCGGGCGCGGCAGGCGCAAACTGATCCGAGCAAAAGGCCGCGCGTGCCCTTCGTCCCACAGTGGGACGTGTGCTGTTGCTTCCGTGGCACCGCGCGATTCGCGGAGCGGTGAATTGCACCGAGTCCGCAACGTCCGTTGCCATCGGAGCTGCAGTGGTAGGATCCCTCGCTCGCCTTCCCCTACCCATCAAGGCAGCAAGTCCACGATGCATCTTCGCAACCTCATCGCCGCGTCCAGCGTCCTGTGCGCGACGCTCTCGGCGCAGTCCAACGCTGTGCCAGGCTTGGATGGCAAGCTCTACGCAATCGCCAACCCCACGATCTGGGGCCGCCGCGGCGCCGCATTTCCGAACGGCGAGTTCGGGTTCTCGGTGTCCAACACGATGTGCAACCCCGGGTCGATCGTGATCCCGTGGTCTGCCGTCCCGCAGAGCAACCATCCGAAGTTCGGCTTCATGGTCACGCGCCTGCAGAACGACCGCATGGTCCAGATCTCGGACCGCAGCTACTGCAAGCACGCGTTCTTGTCGCTCAACACGAACAACGGCGTCTGCTTGCCGTGCACCAATCCGGGCACGGGCTCGGTGATGGGCATCGGCTGCTCCGACGTCTACGCCGCGGGCAACAACGGCGAC